>JAUVYS010000093.1 GCA_030602965.1 Candidatus Bathyarchaeota archaeon
CCTGAACTCTATTCTTTCAATTTGGTTTTAATGAGATCATAAAAATCTGTAATTATGGGATTTTTGAGATGTAAAGATTTATTCGATGAAAAAAACGCGTATTCGCTGTGTTCTCCCATAACTCCCGTCTTTTTCATTCCATGATCAGAAATAATCAGGAACAATGTCGCGCGCGCGAGGCAGGGTTTTAACCAAGTCTTTTTTTTCAGCAGGGTGTACTGTGGTATAAAATAAAATACCTATGTCTTCCGTAAGGCTTTCAAATTTGTTTACAGCATCCTCAAGAGCTTTTTCTCCCGCTAGTTCATCATCGCTATCCAATAGTAGAATATATTTTCCATTAGCAAGCTCGATTCCTTTGTTTCAGTTTGTTTCCACAGTAGTACGTGAAGAAAATTTGTAACATCGCACCCTTCTATCGTCGATGTTCTGAACCAAATCTTGTGTATTGTCGGTGGAGCCTCCGTCCACTAATATTATCTCGAAATTCTGGTAGGACTGGAATAACATGCTGTCTATCGCTTTTTTGATGCACCATCCTTTATTATATGTGGGAATGATTACGCTTATTAGAGGCCTATCAGTAGATGAGCCTTTTTCCACCTTTCATCACCAACTTGTTAAATACTAAAAATATCAGTTTTTTATCTATTAAACTCTGGTAATCAAATTTATGGGAAAGTTATTAGAAAACTCAAATGTAAATAAGATGTGTAGGCTTAAGAGATATGCGAATTTTAATTGTTGTACCCCAGTTTCCACCCAGACATCTTGGTGGAACTGAGCTTCAAGCTGAAAAGATGGCGTGTGAATTAGCTTCACGAGGAAACCATATATATTTAATCACAAAACACGATGAAGGTTTACCAACAATAGAAAAAATTGATAGAACGTTTCTTCTGTATCGCTGTAAAAAAGTCTTCTTTCCTGTAGCACAAACCCTTACAGCGGTTATTTTGGGAACTTTAAAAACTGTTTTCTCGACCAACGTTGATGTTTTGTTAGCTTATGCGCTCTACCCTTCAGGTTTAGTTGCGGTTCTAGCAGGTAAGATTGCGCGAAAACCTGTAATCGTTTGGGGTCGTGGAGATGAC
Organism: Candidatus Bathyarchaeota archaeon; assembly: GCA_030602965.1. Lineage (GTDB taxonomy): Archaea > Thermoproteota > Bathyarchaeia > RBG-16-48-13 > JAGMEO01 > JAGMEO01. Next base: position 1,095 of record JAUVYS010000093.1, read on the forward strand.
GTGTACTTAAAAACCACCCCTTTCATTAAAATGATAAAACTATTAGTGTTAATGTCATCTGACATAGTTCTTGCTCAAACGGTTGATATGAAGAAGCATCTTCTCAAAACATGGAAATACATTAAATATTTGGTAGTTGTGCCAAATGCTGTGGATTTGACATTGTTCAATAACCAGGAAAGAGAACCGCATCCTTCTGTGGTAACATACGTTGGAGGTCTTCGTCAAGTTAAAGGCGTGAACTATCTTATCAAAGCCCTCAAAATAATATTGAAGAAAATCCCCGACGTCGAATTGATGATAGTGGGAGGAGGTAAAGAAGAGGAAAAACTGAAAACTATCGCTGAAGACCTCGGTGTCGCAAATAAAGTGTTATAGATTGGTCAAGTCGGATCGGATGATGTTGTAGATTACTTGAGAAAATCCACCCTTCTCGTTCTACCATCGCTTTCCGAAGGCTTTCCAAATGTTATATTGGAAGCTATGGCCTGTGGCATTCCAATTGTAGCAACTAAGGTTGGTGGCATTCCACATATAATAAAGGATGGTGTAAATGGATTACTGGTGGAACCTCGAGACTCAGAAGCTTTGGCTAAGGCGATAACTCTTCTATTAAAAAAACCTAGTTTGAGAGAAGAAATTCGACGCAATAATGAACATGAAATAGAACGATACGATTTAAATAAAATCACCGATAAAATTGAAAGAATTTTAAAAGAAGCAAATAAAAACTGAAAGAGGGAGCATGTTGACGATCGAAAAAGTACTAGTTACTGGTGGAGCGGGGTTCATAGGTAGTCATATAATAGACAAATTACTTGCGAACGACTTCGAAGTCACAATACTTGACGATCTTTCCACAGGTAAGATGAGCAATATTGAAAAAAACATGAGCAGAGAGAATCTCCATTTCATAGAAGGTGACATAACAAACAAGAAGATTGCTGAAAAAGCTGTTACCGATGTAGATGCGATATTCCACGAAGCCGCTCTTGTAAGTGTAACCCGATCTGTTGAAAAACCCCTCGTCACTAATAATGTTAATATTAATGGAACCTTAAACCTTCTTATAGCCAGTTTAAACGCAGACGTTCAACGATTTATTTATGCTTCATCTTCGTCTGTTTACGGTGACAGTCAAACTCTTCCTAAAATTGAAACTTTACCTACAAAACCAGTATCCCCTTACGCAGTCTCAAAACTTGCGGCAGAAAATTACTGCCACGTCTTTCACGAGGTATATGGTCTTGAAACCGTTTCACTTCGATATTTTAATGTTTATGGACCTAGACAAAGCTATAGCCCATACAGCGGGGTCATTATTATATTTGTCAACCGATTGTTGAATAACACCCCGCCTATTATATACGGTGATGGAATGCAAACCCGCGACTTCACAAACGTTAAGGACGTTGTTCAAGCTTCAATGTTGTCATTAAAATGTAAAAACGCAATCGGTGAAGTGTTTAATATCGCCACAGGAAAACATACAACTATCAATTCTCTAGCAGAAATGCTTCTGAAAATCACGGGGAAAACAAACTTGCAACCTAAATACACAGATCCAAGAACTGGCGATGTAAAACACAGCTACGCCGACATCCATAAAGCTGAAAGGATTTTAGGTTATAAACCAAAAATTAACATTGAAAAAGGTTTGAAGAATCTTGTGAACTTATATAAAAAACCGTGTGGAGCGAAAAACTTTCAATGAACTTACTCACATCTTCAAAAAAGAAATTGATCAATGCTCTTAAGAACGGCTCAATTCAGGTTTGCGTGATTGGTCTTGGGAGGATAGGTTTACCAACAGCCGCTGTTTTTGCTGTAGCTGGTGTACCCGTTATTGGTGTGGATATAGACGAGGAAGTAATTAAAAATGTTAATTCAGGAAAAACGCAATATGACGATGAACCCGGTCTTTCAGATCTACTTAAAAACATAGTAAGCTCAGGGCGTCTGAAGGCAACTAAGGATGTGGGTTCCGCTGTCTCAAAATCGTCTTTCGTGATCATCTCTGTACCTACACCCATTGATTGCAATAATGTACCTGATTATTCATTAATTGTCAAGGTCTGTAAAGAAATTAAGAACAGCTTAAAAAAAGGGACTGTAGTCATTGTTGAAAGCACAGTGGGACCGGGAACCGTTGAAGAACTTATTGTTCCGCTATTAGAAGAGTCGGGTCTTAAAGCTGGAAAAGATTTTGGAATAGCGAGTTGCCCGGAGAGGGCTAACCCCGGTCAAATATTGGAAAGTCTTAGAACGGTTCCTCGAATAATTGGAGGAATAGATGAACGATCTGCTGAAGTTGCTACAACACTATACGCGTTTGCTTTGGATGTGAATATTGTAAAATTACGGGATCCAAAAACTGCAAATGCAGTTAAGCTTACTGAGAACATTTTTCGTGACGTCAACATCGCTTTAATGAATGAATTAGCTGTTCTCTATGAGAAACTTGGAATAGACATTATCGAAGTCATTAATGCTTGTGCAACAAAATGGAATTTTATGCCCCATTATCCAGGACCAGGGGTTGGAGGACCGTGCCTACCTGCGAATCCGTACTATCTAATTTATGAGGGAATCAAAGTAGGATACATACTTTATCTCATACGGATGGCAAGAGAAGTAAATGATAGAATGTCTGACCACGTCATTAGTATGGTTTCCACTGCGATAAACGATGTAAACAAAAACGTTAAAGGGTCAAAAATCTCAATTCTTGGAGTCGCATATAAAGCAAACATTCACGACATCCAGATGACGCCAATGAAGCGTGTTTACAATGGATTAAAATCGATGGGTGCAAAAATATCGATATACGATCCTTTGTTTAAAGGAGAGAAGATCTTTAGTTCAAAAGCAGAAAAGTCACTGGAAGAAGCAATCACAGCGTCCGATTGTATATTGATCGGAACTGACCACGAGGAATTTAGAAACTTGGACTTGGAGGAAATTAGAAAAATTCTCAACATGCCAGCTGCAATCGTTGATACAAGAAACATCTTAAACCCAAAAAAAGTAAAAGAGCATGGATTTTCTCACAGAGGAATCGGTAGAAGATTGTGAGAGTCCAAAACAATAAATCATAATTTATTTTCAGATATTTTGATATAACAGTTTCCAAATCAAATTTTGACAACTACAGCTTCAAATATGAATATAGTAACCTCTCTATTTTGCTGGGTAGAACAATGGCGTCAACCCCTCTTATTAATCGTATCGCGTGCGCGTGAGAATCTTCTAACCCTTTGCAGCTCTTATTGAAAAAGCAGAAGAAACGTTTTGGGCATGAATCGTGTCATACTGTTTATCTGTGATTTTTAACGGTACTGAAAAGGCATACGTCAAATTCCATAAGCTTTTTTTAATATTTAGAAAAAAAGTGTTCTTCGTTTATAACGTCGAAACGTTAAATCCTTTTTCGACTAACTTCCTTGATAATGAAAGAACATTATGTCCAATCCCGCTTTGGTTACCCATTGTTGGACTTATCTGTAATATTTTTTTTATAGTTTACCTACGAGAGATGGAAAGGGTTCGTTAAGAATTAGGTTTGGGTTCTTATGAAAAGCGTTTCTTTTTTTAACCTCTATCTTTCATAGCTATCCTGTAACTTTCTTCCAACGCAGACATATATCCTTCCACTGTTCCAATGTCTAACCTCTTTTCCTCTGGGAGCAACTCTGTTGCAAATGCGTTTTTTCTACTTTCGATTAACTCTTGAATTGCGTCTGTTAGCTCCCGCTCCTCTCTTTCGTTTACTCGCACTCTCTGAATTGCGTCAAAAATTGAAGGATTGAAGATGTAGACGGCTAATGACACCAGATTTGAGGGTGGAACAGTCGGTTTCTCTATTATTTTATTGATTCTATGAACTCCTTTGCTGACTTCTGTTCCCACGATCACTCCATATCTTTTAGGATCTGAAACCCTTTCGCATAGTAGAGAAACCTCTGAATTCTTGCTCTTGTGTGTTTTAATGAGACGCTTCAGACATTGATTACCTTCTGAGATAATGAACGTGTCGCCAGCATATACCATGAAAGATTCCTCTTCAGCAAAGTTTTTCGCTAAGGATACTGCGTCACCAAAACCTTTAGGAGAGAACTGGTTTTTCCAAGTAATGTCGGAATCTTCTAACATCCAATAAAAATTTTCAAGACTTTTTGCAAGAGCATTCTTATTTCTGTGTTTCAACTCTCTTAGAAAGGAATAGTCAGGTGTGAAATGGTCTTCTATGCTTCTCTTTCCTCTTCCTATTATAAAGCAAAATTCTCTTATGCCAAAATCGTAAAGCTGTTCAAAGACAATCTGCAAAAGTGGTTTAAGACCGATCTGCTG
>JAUVYS010000123.1 GCA_030602965.1 Candidatus Bathyarchaeota archaeon
GGCGGCTTGAAGGTCTACTTGGAGGTGGTAGGTTTCTGGACCCCCCAATACCTTAAAGAGAAGATTGAGAAGCTCAAACATCTCGGTGACATAGACATGATCGTGGCAGCAGACAGAAGCCTAGCCTGCCATAAACTGGACAGGGTGGGAAAGAAGCTCAACCTGATCTACTACAATCGAAGGGTTCCATTGAAACCAGTCCTAGCCCACCTCAAAGCAAAAGAGGAGCAGTTGATTAGGGAGCAGACCCAGCGTCTCCGTGGAACCGTCTTAACCATCCAGAAGCCTGTTATGGAAACGTGGGAGATTGCTGAAAACCTGGGGGTTCTAGAAGATACCGTGAAAGAGATCCTTAAGGAAAGAGAGATCCCAGGATACACGTTGATAGGAGACCTGCTCATGAAAGAGACAAAGCTCGAGGAGATACGAGAAAAACTGGAAGAACGGATGGATGGGGAGGAATTCAGTCTCGGCGAAGCTACAAGCATCATCGAGGACGCAGGTGGAAGGAAGCCAACAAGCATCTTAGAAGCCCTGGAGTATGAAATAGTATGGCACGGCATAGACTCAAAGTCGGCCAGGATTAAAAGAAAAAGTAGGATTTGAAAAGCACCCATCGGTTTACAGGGGGAACGATATAACGTGTGCCTAAAATTTCAGGTAGTAGCTTGAAGGAACACAGACACATAGGAAGAACTAAAAAATTGATCGATTCTAGTTAGGGGCGGATGAAGGATTTGTATCTGGTGTTTATGTGTCCCAGATGTGGTTCTTTGAGATATGCCAAAGAGGGACAGAAGACAGCGCGATGCTTCAAATGCAAGTATCAAGTACCTATTAACCCACGAAGAATAAAGATAGTCTACAAGACAGACAGCAGAGAACAAGCCATCATTGCATTGCAAAAACTCAAAATGAAACAAGGAATGAAAGAAGAAGGACAAACCAAGCTGTTTTAATAAATAAATCGATATCGATTTCGATCATCGAAATGAGATGCCAAAAATAAGGATGCCTCAGTGTAACTCTGCGCTGGAACAGAATTTATACCACTTTTTTTCGATTATTCTGTATTTTTTTTTGTGTAACTCTGATCACGCTGAGGGAACCCTCAGAGTGACTGATTTTTAGTATTCTATTGTATTTTCTTGTACTGGAGAAGTGCTTAAGTAAGTTACAGTATCTTCGATGCGACACAATCAACTTTTATTTAGTTCACGAATTAGTAGGTTTTTTATGGATTCATCAAAGATTGTCTCTGCAATTTTTTTATAACCTAATGTATTAAAGTGAAGGCCGTCGCTAGAATAATCGGACCTAAGCCTTCCCGTGCCAGGATCACATGTCTTTGTAAATAAATCGACACATAGAATCCCCTTCTCACTACAAAAGCCCTCTAGCAATTGATTGAGCTCCAATCTAGGTGGAATCCCCTCGTTCCATCTGAGGATGGAAGGTACAGTACACCCTATTGGCTCTATCCCATTATCCATGGCCATCTCAAACATTTTTTTGAGATTAGAGAAAATCTCTTTAACGGGTAAATCCCAGCCTATATCGTTTGTTCCACCCAAGATTATAACATAATCTGGATTCAAGTCGATAACATCTTGTCGAAATCTTAGAAGCATACCACTTGTCAGATCACCATCCACTCCCCTATTCATTATCCTTATCTCAACACTATCATTTTTTCCCATTGGTTTAAGAAAATCATCCGCTATTTCCTTTAAGAAACGTGAATATGGCTGATTTACCAACCGTAGAGGGATAGAACCAACTGTGAGGCTATTTCCTATCGCCACAAAAATGATCGTTCTAACCATAATACGGGCTATCCTAAACATGGTTTGTCTCTGATTAGAGGGTGATAGAGGGAACCCTCCGAGTAACTCTGAAAATCTGTGTTCCAGACTTATGATATATTTTTATTTCTTTCTGTTGTTTGGATATTTGATGACTGAACATTCTTTGCATTCCGAAATTAAAGACTGGTATAAGGTTTCAGGAGATGAACTTGAAGTTAAAGTAGAGGATTTTATAGTTGATATTCTTAGAGGCAAGCTTTTAATCGAGATTCAGACTGGAAATTTTTCTGCTGTCAAAAAGAAACTGATTAAACTGCTTTTAAATAATCAGGTTCGGTTGGTTTATCCCATTGCTAAACTAAAATGGATAGTTCACGTATCTAGGTCAGGCGAATTTGTTCGGAGGAGAAAGTCTCCGAAGAAGGGGAAATTGATTGATCTTTTTTATGAGTTGGTTCATACGGCTAGTCTGATTGGAGATAGGAATTTTTCACTGGAGGTTTTGTTGATTGAAGAGGAGGAGTTAAGGTGTAATGATGGTAGAGGAAGTTGGAGGAGAAGAGGGGTAAGTGTCAAAGATAGAAAGTTGTTGAATGTGTTTGATAGAATTGTTTTTAGGGATAGTCGAGAATTTCTAGAGTTTTTACCGAAAGAGTTGGATGAATATTTCACGAATAAAGTTTTGGCGTTAAAACTGGGGATTTCTGTTAAGTTAGCTCAGAAGATTACTTATTGTCTTAGAAAAATGGGTGCAATATCAATTGCTGGTAAGAAAAGGAATGACTTGTTGTTCCAAGTTTCCTAGAATGTATTGTGTGCACCTTTAGAATAATTAGTGAATCGCGCGCACTGGGACAGAATTTATACCACTTTTTTAGTATTAGACTTCATAATTTTTGAATTTTAAAGGTCAAATCTATCGATTGATTTCTTGCAAGAAAAAGGTTACTCTATAAATAATCCACTGACTGTAGTTAAATCTTGAAGTTGATATGAGGATGATCGATCGATAAGGGGTCGGTGAAGCTTCACAGATCTTATCCTTATGGGATTCCGATCTGGGTTTTGTTGATTTCTAGAGAAATTCTGTCACCGACTTTGATGTCTAGCTTCTCGTATTCCTCAAAGCTGAGTTTTATCACTGTGGCAAACCCTCCCATCATTTGTTTCGAAATAATCTGGCCTAGATTCCTGAATATGTCATTCGTAGAGTTGAAGGAGGCTATGGAGGCAGGGGAAGCTCTCTGGAGGCCACCGACATCCTTTGGGTTCTTCAGGGAAACAAACACGTAGGGCGACCCGTCTGGCGGGGCGCTAATCTGAGTGACAACATACTCTTTCTTCAACTTCATATCTCACACTGATACCAAAATTGATCACTTTCTTTCTTTTTTTACTTCTTACTTAAATTTATTCGACAGTAATGCCATGAGCTCTTAGTGACCGTTTGATCCTCTCTATCTCTACCTTCATCGACTTTATCTCCTGCAACAAAGCACCCAAGCTACTCGACTTAGTCGGTTGCAAAACTGGTGTAGGAGTCAAGTCAGAAATCTTTTCACTCCTTCCATGGATAACATCCTTTGGACTATAAACCTCACCCATTCACATTCACCTACCACTGTTAATAACACATCCTGCTCTTAAAAATCTTGAGATCCATTTAGGAAAGGCGATAAGACTTCCTATCAAGCATCTGATCATAGAATCCATCTCGATTGATCGATATCTTCGGGCATGTGATTTATACTATTTCATTATTAAGGTTGATCAGTATTTCTTTTATGTTTGATAGTACATTTAAGGGTCGAAATCGGTAGGAAAAATGTGATGCTTATGATGTTTAAAGGGAGAGAGATTCGTGATCTTTTCATTGCGTGGCTGGGGCTTTCATTCTGTTTTTCAGCAGGATACGTTTACTATCCACATTTATTCCTGTTCTATTTTGCTGTAGCTCTTGTGTCCACAGGGATACCTTTCCTGTCCCATGAGTTAGCTCATAAATTCACAGCACGTAGATATGGATGGTGGGCCGAGTTCAGACTTTGGAGTTTAGGGTTAATGATAGCAGTATTTGCCTCTCTTATAACCGGGGGGCGCTTCATATTTGCTGCTCCAGGAGCAGTGTATACTACACCCTTAATCAGGTCGCTGACCTCGAGTTACGATCTTGAAAAAAAGGAAGCTTTAACCTCGCTTGCTGGACCCATCGTAAACATTCTGCTTGCATTTTTATTTCTCCCCTTATCCACGTTCACCGGATTCATAAGACTAGTGGGCGAGGAAGGTTACAGAGTAAGCCTTTGGCTTGCAGCCTTCAACATGCTCCCTGTTCCACCCATGGACGGAGAAAAGGTTTTCAGATGGAACAAAACCATCTGGACGATAATAACCATACCATTATGGGCTATAATCTTTATATCATAAAAACAACGATCGTCGTTAACACCAATAAACACCTCAGTTTTATAATACGCTGAGACAAAATTTATACCACATTTTAATTGCTATGAATTTTTGATATGAATCTGATTAGAGCTGAGGGAACCCTCAGAGTGACTCTGTTTTTCAGTTCGCGTGTGCGATGAAATAAAGCTTTTTACGGAGTGTGGATAGGTTCACTGTAACGTAAGGTG
>JAUVYS010000149.1 GCA_030602965.1 Candidatus Bathyarchaeota archaeon
CTTGCTGAAACCAATTGACGCACTTTGTATCTTTTGCTTCAAGAATGAATTGAGAAGACATAACAAAAACCCTATGGTTTATCAAAATGGCACCTAAAGGGTCAACAAGGGTGTCGAAACCTTCGCCCGACATCGATTTGATTAACCCACTTTCAGTTCTTTCTTCTACTTTAATATTGAAAAATTCGAAAATCTCCGCATCAGTAATCCTTCTGAGTTTCAACTTGTCTTCATCTATGAAGATATCCTCTCTGATATCGGATTTGAAGTGAATTGGAAACAACCAAGTTTCTTCTGGTTCCAACTTGCATACCCATACTCTATTAACTTTTCAAGCACATAAACTGTAACGATAGAGAGAACATAGTAAGGGTATCTACGATGACAACTGAATTACTCAAATGTGAAAGCTAAGATAAAGACTGGAATAAAATCAGATTACAATGATGTAAACGTTATCTTGCATCCCACTGAGTTTTCGTCTTTCAGGATCACGTTTTTGATCCCCGATAACAAGAATACCTTTTTTTGATTCAGAATATTTTAGGAATTCGGTTACTTGTCCGATTCCTTCCCTTAAGTATGGCTTCATTTTCTTCTTTGCTAACTTTACTTCAATAGGAATCTTCGGGTCTTTTCCAACTGCAAGGTCGATTATTGAGTCAGTGATTTCATACCCTTTGAAACGAAACTCAGGAGTGATTATTTCATCGGGAAAAGTTGCAAGGAGATATCCTTCAAGTAATGTCTGGAATTCTTCTTCGTCTTTAATTTTCGAAAATTTATTATGAACCCTACTTCTGAAATTCTTGATTTCTTGGACGAGTTTATTGAATAAACCTCTTCCAGTTCTTGATTTCTCTATTTGTTCCTGTTCTTCCCTCGAGGTTAGTCTTTTGTCGGGTTCAGTAACAAATCTTAATGTTTTACCAGCATCAATCAGATTTTCTTGACAACTCAACATGAGACTTTTTGGAGTTTGCTTCACGCTCTCAAAATACTTCTTTGTTATCTGTTGTAGACGACGAGGATTTATTGTAAATAAAGGTCTTTTCTTACTTCTATCTTCAATCGGAACATACTTCTCCATGGCGTCCCAAGCTTCTTGTGTGACATTGTATGTTTCCTCACTTTTAAGACTGGCAATGAGTCGCTTTTCAAAATCGATATCCGAAATGAACAAACCAAGAATCGTACTAGAATTCATCTCTGACCATAGAAGATTCAATAAAGCACGATCTCTATCACTGATGCCAATTCCTTCAGCTTTCGACATTACCTCTTTAAAATCAGTCCACCGAAAGGAACGTTGTGGTGTCGGTGGGGGTCGAGGTAGTTCACTTAGTATTTCGTTGATTGTATTAACCATTACGTCGTTACGCTTATAACGATAATACTCTCTAATGCCGTAAAAATATGTAGTAATTCCTTTTTCTTTTTGGACATACGATTTCCAATTTCTAATATCGCTTTCATTTGCATCTTCAAGCTTCTTCTTTCCCTGATACGTGAGTAACCATTTCTCAATTTTCTTCACAAAATAGACATAATCGCCTATAGTTTTTGGAGCCAGATGGTTTCTTTTCAAGAATTTTTTAAATGCTTTTTCATCCATTTTTATCGCCAATAATTCGGTTTCTGGCTTGCATGTAATAATGTTCTTTAATGAACAAGCCACACTCTCGAGAATACATAGAAGTTTCTTTCTTAAATCTTTAGTACAAGTTGAAATGATGTGTTAGATATATTATTTATCTCAGGGATGAAGTATGAGAAATATCATTGGGGTAACACCTCTCTACAAGTTCTTGAGACACTGTAATTCAAGTCATTTAGAGAAAATAATTCTGGATTGTGGTGCAGGTGGAGATAATCCTCCACTTCAGCTTTTCTATGAATACGGTTTTAAGACGTATGGGATTGAAATCTCCCAAGACTCGTTGAATAAGGCTAAGAAATTCTGCAAAGAAAACAATATGAAACTAAACATACTGAAGGGGGATATGCGTAGAATCCCATTTAGAAATGAAACGTTCAGCTTTTTGTATTCCTATAATACGATTCCTTTAATGTCAAAGAATGATGTTGCAATCGCTATAAATGAAATAGAGAGAGTGTTAAAAAGGAATGGACTGTGTTTTGTGAATTTTGTGTCAGTAGATGATGAAGGACCTGCAGATTCATTTTTTGAGGACAATGAACCAGACAAATATTTCAACAATTTCGAGATTATTCATAAGGAGAAAAGAATAATACTCATAGGGAAAAAGGAAAAGCAAGCATATATTGACTACATTGCCAAGAAAAGAGGAAAATAGGTACGGCTATCACTCGAAGTTTCTTCCACAAGTCATAAAAACTGAAATGGAAGAAATAACTAGTCTTTTATCCTAGTTATCGAATAGCCCTAGTCTTAAGCGAGGGTGTTTTTATGAAGAAGATTGTGGCTGTTTGCGGAATCACTTGTACTGAGTGCCCAGCTTTCATTGCCACTCAGAAAAATGATGATTCCAAAAGGAGACAAGTCGCTGAAGAATGGTCGAAAGCCTACAACAACGAAATAAAACCTGAACAGATAAACTGCAATGGTTGCTTGCCTGGACTTGGCATTCATCAACAACTACACACATGCGAAATCAAGAAATGTGGAATAGAAAGGAAAATCCAGAATTGTGCCCACTGTATTGACTACAAATGTGAAAGGCTCTCTCGATTTCTCGAAAATGTGCCAGATGCAGGGAGAAATCTTGAAGAGATACACAAGCAACTACCGAAGTAAGAGCATCAGTTGATGACGGATAATACGTCTAGTAGTCACTGTCTACAGAAGAACGTGAATATCAAGCATGATGAAGTAAACACCTAATACTCAACTATTCCTTCTTCTCTAACTATGCTAATCATAGAATGAAGAAGTCACAGTCAGTTATGATTGGGTTTAGTAAGACTCTTCTTTCTTCTTCACACCAGACTTCATCATGTATAATCCTATGAGTATGAAAACAACTCCACCTACAATGACTGGAACTGCTTGCTTAAACATTGTAAAACGATCTAAATATCCATTCCAAACAGCCATCATCCACAATATACCAAAAAGACCCACTGAAGCCAAACCTAAAATGATTAGGCCAATCCAAAAAACTAGAGTCTTTTCACCCTCAAACACAATTGATCATCTTGTTATTCTTAGCTCTTCTGCCTAATTAAAACATTGTAAATTAGAATTTTGATTTATCCCATAAAATAGTTCTGAGTATCTTCTAGAAGAATCTTTCACAAATCTCATTAAGCATCAATTGTCTTCTCTAGACTTCTAGTCTCTGAAAGAGAAAGGAGAGGCATATACATCCTAGGAGGGAGCTATTTCCCCCTTACATATTTAGTTTCCTCCTAGGATCTGTTAAATCTCTTCCTTTACCATTCTAAGAACAAGTCCCCTTTTCTCAATTTAGGAAAAGTGTAGTCAAGATATTCACTTC
>JAUVYS010000097.1 GCA_030602965.1 Candidatus Bathyarchaeota archaeon
TTTTAGATAGGTTTTCTAAGCCGCCAAACGTGGAAAAATTAAAGGAGAAGAAGGATTTTAAAGGATTGATAAAAGCTCTTCGCAACAAATCTGTGGGACATAGGGCAGTAGGAGCATTGGTAGAAATGGGTGCGGGAGCAGTTGAGCCTTTGATAAACGCGTTCAGGGGATATAGTGCGAAAAACCTTTCTATTTATGCTTCCATCTTGATTAGGATTGGAGAGCCAGCTGTTCAGCCATTGATAGAGGCGCTTCTCCGTGCTCGGAGCAGGATCAGGGATGTGCGTAGACAAGCAGCGATGGCGCTTGCTGAAATCGGAGACGAGCGAGCAGTCAAACCCCTGTGCTGGGCACGCCAAAAAGAGCCCACTATGACTGGAACAAGAGAATTTCTCATACCGGCTTTACGCAAAATCGCCAAGCCATCTTATCAAGCACTCCTAGAAGCGCTTAAAGATAGTGACAAAGACGTAAGGTCAGGTGCTATCGACACAATACGGGAGATTGAGGATAAGCTTGATGTCAACGCAATTAAGCCACTAATCCAAGCTTTGAAGGCTGAACATAAGGATGTTCGACAATTAGCAGCACAAGCACTCGGAGCACTAGGTGATACACGAGCAATAGAACCACTCATTCAAACCCTTAAAGATGAAGATACAACAGTGCGTCAAAATGCTGCATATGCCCTTGGATACATTTATGACGAGCGCGTTATCGACCCATTGAAAACGTCTCTCAAGGATTCCAGCTGGTTTGTCCGCGACGCGGCAAAAGGCTCCCTTAAACGAGTCCAAGACAAACTATCAAAGTGATGTTATAATGAGCTGGATGAATGGATAAAATGTTTAGTCCAAAAATAAATTATGGATTAGCTGTATTGTCTGGTATTTTGCTTTTCCTTAGTTTTCCACCTTTCAGCCTTGGAGGCTTTTTGGCATGGTTTGCCCTGGTGCCTTTGCTTATTGCTGTTTATAATGAGACGGAAGTGAACAGAATAGGAAGGTTGCTGTGGGTTACAGGCATTTGTATTGCTCCTGTATTTGTTTGGTTTTATAACGAATTTGATTTTTTTCTTCCTTCTATTGTTGCTTGGCCACTAGGTATAATTTCAGCCATCTTTGGTGGTGTACTTGTTGTATGGTATATTGAAGATTACGGGAAACCTAAACAGCTACCTCGTAAAGGTTTAAGTTATCTGCCTTCTTCTCTGCAAGTTTTCCTTATGCCGATTGTTGGAACAGCAGCAGAGTTTCTCGTAATGAATTTGCCAGTAGTTATGAAGGTTGGAGGGGCATGTGGATTTATCTCATTATCAAGAACGCAGTGGTTGAACGTTCCAATTTTGCAGTTGGCATCGTTCACTGGAATGTACGGAGTAACTTTTCTGATCTTGCTGGTTAATTGTGCCTTTGCCCACACGATAATTCACTATAAAGAAACAAAGCAAGTATCTAAGCAGGCAATTGCCGTACTGTTGATGGCTAGTATGGTATTTGTTTATGGTTTGACCAGCGTTCCAGAAGTTAGTGTCGGAGACGTCGATGTGGTTATTATTCAGGCAAAACCAGAAGTGATGGAAACGGAGCACATCAATGAGCTTTATGCTAATCTAAGTGAGCACTCCCTGAAATACGAGCCGGAAATAATCCTGTGGTCGATTTGGATGGGTTTGGAGCCACCCGAAGAAGACGGTCCTTGTGCGGATCAGTATGTAGATTTCAGCAAAGAACAAGATGTCTATCTGACGGATGGAGGGAGCGTGGTATATCCTGATGGAAGGGTTGAGCGTTACCATGCTCCTTATTTATTTCCTCATGTATTCGACGGATTCGTTCCATTTGATCCGAGTAAGATCCTTCCAAATATTCACGGCTTCGATACTCGATTCGGAAAACTAGGCATTTTAATATGCATGGAGTCTGCATCAACTATCCCAGCGAGGCAGCTGGTCGAAGATGGAACTCAATTCATCGTCGTGACTTCAGCTGATAGACCAGTTATTGATGCTTTTCAAGGGTTAATCGGAGGAAATGTCGTTTATAGAGCAGTTGAGCATAGAATATACACCGCCCTTTTCTTTGGGCCTGGAGGCTCCATAATAGTTGATCCGTATGGAAAAATAATAGAGGATGCTGCACCGGAGGAAGAGATAGTTGCTGGAAAAGTATCCTTCACTAACGAGAGAACTTTTTACACAAAGTACGGAGATATTTTTGGCTGGACCATTGTTGGGTTAGCGTTGGTGTTAGTTGGCTACAACTCCTATCTCAAAAGGAAAAGTCCATTCAAGTACTGTGAGAAATGCAGGGCTAAAATCAAGAAGGATGCTACTTTTTGCGATAAGTGTGGAACAAGTCAAAAGAAATCTCCTATCTGAAAGAGAATTATTTTACATGAGTACTATGAGCATGTAAAAGAGAAATAAAAATTCAAATAATGGTCTTCAACCCCCAATCATGACGCTTTCTACGTCATCTGAAAGCTCGTCAAGCTACGCGCGCGATCGATCGAAAATCAATTGGAAAAAGAAATTTAATGATGTTTTAAAGGTAATCAGGAAAAAAATTTGAGAATGGCTAAGTGGCAACACTAAAAGTGACCGCTAGTAGAGAAACATGAGAGTAGAGACCCTGTAAATAATGCGCTTGAAGAATATAGTAAAAAGCTATAAGTGAATTAAATTTTAGTAAAATTCCTCTCTCAACTATTTAACTATATTTCTGAAAACATTGTGATGTGAGTTTTCAAATGAATATAAACCGAATACAAGAACTTGCTCAACAAGCCGAACAGAAAATGAACATTGGAGATTTTAAAAGCGCAAAGAATCTCGCTTACGACATACAAAGACTAGGTTCGCATTTTCATATATCGTATATAGTTAGCGGACTTTTGATCGATATTGGAAATGCATTAAGAAATGAACAGATAATAAAGGACGCTATTAATTTACTTGAGAAAGATTTTGAATCGATTATTTCCAATAATAGGCTTGCGCCATTGGCCTACTATAATCTTGCTAACGGATATTCCCATCTTTTTGATTTTGAACTAAAAAGGAATCCTTTGGTCTCTTTTTTTAAAAAGACAAAATTAGACTTAGTAAAAACATATCACTTGAAAGCACTTGAATATGATATTCAAGATGTCAAGCTTAAATCAGAAATTTGGGTGAATCTTGGAAACTGTTTTGACAGTTTAGGGAGAGTAATAGATGCTTTAGAATGTTATGAAGAAGCGCTCAAATGTAAACCAGATCAAGGAATGGCTTTGGGAAACAAGGGAATAGCGCTCTTATACTATTCTCAAATTTCGGGTGAGCATCAAGGAACATTTCTCATAGAAGCACACAATCTTTTGTCTCAAGCTTTAAAAGTAGGTGTTCTCCCTGAAACAGTAAATAGTTTTTCGAGATATTTAGAATCTATTGAAAAATCGATACCAGCCAAGTATTTGAATACAGCAGAATATCTATCCAAATATCCCGGCTACAAAATAGACACACCGTTAGAATTTGAAAAATTCCTAATAGAATTCTGTTTAAAAAACAAGCTATATCTAAACATCTGCAATTTTTGCCAAAGATGCGATGCCGCCATAGGTGACACAATACTAATTAAAGAAATGACTGTTCCAAAACAAGATGATGCCTTTCTTCGATTGTCGTCGTTTTTGAATGAGATTAAACAAGACTACGTTGTGTCAAGATTTTTGCTTATTCTTTCTAAGTATAGGGAATTGAACTTGGATTTTGTAGATAAACGAGTCAAGATAATTGATACACTTGACGGTAGCATGCATAATATCTATATCCAATTGATTAAAGCATCATTCAAAGGATTTTATGATATTTTAGATAAGATTGCATACTTTTTAAATGACTATTTGAAACTTGGAATTTCTGAAATAAAAGTAGACTTTCAAAGAATATGGTGGTATTCCCGCAAGAGTAAGAAAATTCATAAGCAAATCGAAGATACACGAAACTTCAGTCTGAATGCCTTATTTGACATATCTCAAGATTTTGAAGAAAGCGGTCTATATTACAAACTTCGATTGACTCGAAATGCTCTCACTCACAGAATTGTTAACGTGAGAAGGACTCAGAAAACAGAAGATGAAGAGAATATGACAGAAGATACACTTGTTAGCCGAACAATACAACTTGCAAGAATAGTAAGAAGTAGTATTATCTATTTGCTCTATTTTGTCTATATTGAGGAAGTAAAGAAAAAGTCAAGAGTAAAAGGAACCCTAGTATCTAAGCTAGCAAAGGAAATTCCAGATGATCTAAAGTAATCAGACATCCCAAATATAGTCTTAGTTATGCATATACGTTATCAAGTCGTGAGATATTTTATTGATCATTATCAGGATTTAATAAATTAAATTTAATTAATTTTCTGTATCTTCCATATTTGTACAGTCGGATAATTATGAAGGAGATTATTGAATGAATATAATTAGCTGACTCTTCACTTTTACTTCCATTTCTGAGGTCTTTATTTATTGAGAAAAGCGCGCACTAAGAGAAGATACTACCTATCTTAAATCACAACAAACTGTCTTAAAGATCCAGTCTCTTTTTTATTATTTTAAGTAGAGGAAAAAGCTTACAAATAAAAAAGGGAATGCATAAAAAGAGTTCTAGAGCATGTTTGGAAACATATCTAATAGCTGTAGCACACAAAAAGGGGAGTAGTATAAATTCACGCTTGAGCGGTGGTAGTCGGGGGACTATTATCGCCCGAGCGTGAATTTATACCGTTTTAGTGTCCAGCAGTTCCTTCTTAATCAAGTCTTTGAGGGCTAAACTCAGTGTCTTTAGCTGATCCTGCTCTCTCTCGTGCGCGCGATTGGGTACGATATTAACTCCAAACATATTGAGGAATTTCATTATTAAATTCAGTCAATGAACGGAAGTTTTACACTTTCTATTTCGGTGGGTTCCATGGTTACATGATAGAATAGGTTGACCATTTGCTTTCCAACAACGGTCCATCCCATAGTAACGCCTTTTTGGTACGCTTTAACCTCTATTTCCACTTGGTTTTCAAATCCTTTTCATAAACCATCAGCTATCGCATCTGCATTTTTAAAGTCAACTAAAACTCCAGAACCATCAGGGTTTTCGTGTTCATCAGTGAACATGTCTCTGGCATATCTGAACTTCGTTGCAACTACTGCTGTTCCCAAGCCCATTCCGTAGGCAAGATTTCCGCTTGATACCTGCTCTGGGTTGGTGTAAGGAAGCAACATGATGTCGCAAGCTCTTATTAACTCAACAAGCTTGTTATCCGTTAGGTACCGGTTCCAAAAAATCACTCTATTATCTGGAAAACTAAGTTTTTCATCGCTAGTAAAAATTAATGGTTTTAATTTCTCTTCTTCAGCGA
>JAUVYS010000139.1 GCA_030602965.1 Candidatus Bathyarchaeota archaeon
AGCTAGGTATGACACTTAGAGACAACGTCTCTAAGCACAAAGTCGGGCTCCAGAGCGCGACAGATAATTCGGGTATACGGACCACCCTGTGTGGAATGAAGAAGTTCTGGAGCGGTGAAACCCGAATGCCGAGAGTTCAAATCTCTCCGGCCCCACCATATTTTTTATATTCTTGGAAAAACTTGTTGCTTAAAAACTCTTGGCGACTATGGATTCAGGCTTGGGCCTTCTCTGTGCTAAAAAGTGTTTTAAAATGTTTTCAGCTGCAGAGCAAACATTAATATATGAATCGATATTGCATTTCTTCTTTTTTGAATGCATCAACCAACTCTTTTTTCTTTTGAGCAAAGAATTCAGCACTCATTGCATACTCTAGCCCGTATTTTCTGTATGTTTTATCTGCGTAGTGATAGTTCATTTTATCGACCAAAACATAATGCACCTTCCCATGCAGTTGCGCAACAAGGCCTTCAGCTTCCGGTAACATAGGGGCAATCATAGCAAAGGTTTTAACGCCTATAGAATGAAGTTCTTTCAACGCGTCAATTCTATGATCAATCTTCGGTGAATTAAACTCAAAAATTTCCCTAATGCTATCGTTTGATGTAGTAATTGTGAATCCTACTTCAACTTCGTTTGATTTCCTGAGAAGATCTAAATCACGAATTACAAGGGGAGACTTTGTCTGGATTGTGACAGGCCAAGCTTGTTCTAACAAAATTTCCAGACAGCTTCGTGTAATCTCATATTCTTTTTCAAAAGGCTGGTAAGGATCGCAGACACCACTGACCCATACTCTACCGACTTGTTTCTTTTTTATCTCGCGTTGCAAAAGTTGTGGTGCATTGACTTTCACATCAACAAACTCTCCCCATTTCTCGCTATGACCTGTGAACCTCTTCATAAACCGTGCATAGCAATAAGTACATCCATGCTCACAGCCAATGTAAGGATTAATAGTATAATCAAAAACCTTAGACTTCGACAAAATCCCTTTCGCATAAACTTCTTTTACAATCACAGAATCACGCGCGTACTATTCAATTAGCGAACATTTTTGAGTTTTATATAAGCAATATGATAAACGATTCTTTCGAGAGCATCTATAAAAAACTCGGTATTTTTATCCTCCAAATATACAGTTCAGAAGGGCAAAATTATAAAAGTCGCATGTGTTATGTTAGGATTCTTAATTGAAGAAGTGTCTGGTGAAGAAAGTGGTTGAGTGTAATATTGACGAAAACATGACATTTTGTACTTGTACTTATGAGCCTTGCAGTAGAAAAGGAAAATGCTGCGAATGTATAAGGTATCATTGGCGACTTGGAGAACTTCCTGGCTGTTTGTTCCTGGCAGAGGTTGAGAGGACGTATGACCGCAGTATAGCCAGATTCATTCAATGCCACAAGTAAGCCTAACATCATTTAGGTGACTTATACGCTATATGTTTTTGTTCACCCACTTCGTAAGCTTCGCAGAGCCAAGTATAAACTTCATCGTCTAACTCTTCTAAACTACGTGTTTGGAAATAGTGTATGTGATTTCGTGGAGACAATGATAGTTTTTTCAGTAGAGGTGCGAGGGGCGGGATTCGAACCCACGAAGGCCTACGCCACTGGATCTCAAATCTGTGCCCATTTATTTAGATCTTAAGTCCAGCGCTTTCAATGACTTTGAAAGCCATCTTTGACCTGGCTTGGCTACCCTCGCAACCGACAAGAAAAGTGAATGTCTTCCTTCTTAAACTTTAAGATTCAAAAATGGTGGACCGGGCGGGATTTGAACCCGCGGCCTCCGCCTTTCTCGGTTTTCACTTGCGAAGGCGGCGTTTATACTATCAACCATTCATTTATGGTTGTCATTCATACCAAGCTGAACTACCGGCCCAATCACACATTTTATAGTTTTACAATGTAGATGGCTTTATTTTTTCTTTCTATTTTTAAGGCGTCGTCACATCTGTGTAAAATCATGGTTATTACGCAGAAATGTACTTTTTTATACACATAAGTTTTAAATATAACGGATACGCCGTTTTTCAAACTACACGATCGAAAAATAAGTCATATAATTCAAGATACAAGGGTCTAACAATGTGGCCACATACTGATAGTAGAATTTAGTCCTCATTTTGAAATGATGACGCGAGAGTATTTTAGAGGGACTCCTCTCCAAACGATAACGACGAAACCCTGACGTTAATTGATGATTTACAGTCGTGCATAACTTCATCGTTTGTCATAGTTTCATTTATTGCAATAGGAGTATTAGTTCTAAGGAGAAGAAATCTTAAAGAAATCTCTTCAAGTATCCAAAGAAGCAGGTAAAACAAAGAGCCTTCTAGCTGAAATTGACTGACTTGAGAAGACGCTCACAGAAAATAAGAAACAAAACTGAACGACATACTTTTAACATTCACTTTTTTCAATGAAAATTTTATTTCTCAAAGGGTGCCTTATTATTCAAACTTTTAACAAATACTTCGATAAAGTCTTTGAAGTTAAATGCATTAGGAAAGAGAATGCAAGAAAACCGATAAAAGCAAACAGCAGTTGATTGTTAAAAATAAGTAGAACAATGAATAAAGATGACAGAACGAAGAAAATTATAGAGATGCTGAACAGGATTATTGATGAGATTACATTCATTCCTTCCATAACATCATCATCTTATTTACTTCTTTATATCATTATAATCGTTCTTATTTTTTTAAATTGATTCTAAGCTTTTAGAAAGTATCTCCAGAAAATAACATGTTTCATACGTGTTGTGAATACCCTGGTGGGCCGGGGGAGATTTGAACTCCCGACCTTTCGGTTATCAGCCGAACGCTTTAGCCATGATTTCACATTCTGACCAAGCTGAGCTACCGGCCCTTAGAAATCGTATTGAAATGGTCGCTTATTTAAAAATTCTTAAAAATTTTGTTTTTTTGTGTGCATAAAAAATGGTAGCGGGGAGTAGATTTGAACTACTGATTTCAGGGTTTCCCCAGAAAAGCATATGAGTCCTGCGGGTTAAACCTGACTACCCTACCCCGCTGTGAGGGTTAGTTATCTATTATCGCGTATTTTTTGGTAGAAACCACCCTTTCTTCCATAACTTCTTTACCCCAAAAATTTAAACCTTTTTGCGTGCGATTGTAAATTATAAAATTCAACTTCACTTACTAATATAAATGCGAAATAGAGAGAGTGACTATGACATTCACTGTAGTGAGAAAACCCTCAAATAGGGACCTAACTTTCTTTTTACGAAATATTTACTTAACTGAATTAAATATGCTTGCAGATTTTCTGAGTAATGATAAAAAGAAGTTTACGTATGATAAAAGAAAGAAATCAGATGTAGCTCAAGCGGTAATAGATAATGTTAAACAAGACGAAATTATCAAAACTTTACTGGATTTAAGAACAAAAGAGGATTATTTTCCCAAGGTTTTACAAGTAGATAAAATTCTTTTTGGGCCATTGGGATTCTTAACCTCTTCTCATAAAAGAACAAGATCAGACAGTTATTCTTTTTTAAATATCTTTGAAAAATATTTCAGTGAGAAAGATGTTGAATTAATAGCAATTACATTACAAAATAAAATACCCATAATCAACGTTCAATCAATAATCAATTCAAAGCAGGATGTAAAATCCAAACTTTTACAATTAATATTGTGTTATGCAACGAATGAAGAAACCCGTCTTATAATAAACACATTATTATCAAAAAAGGAAGTTTCTCAAATAACTCTGTTGCAACTGACAATTTATGATGCTCATTTTACTATTTTTATCATCATTAAATAGTCATTTCCCCCTCAAAAATTTTTTCATTGAGTTCATTTGGAAAAAATATTGTTGGTTACCACATAGAGACGTGTGGTATCCCCCCGACTACCATACGGTGCTATGTGGTTACCACATCCCCTTTTTTTATAA
>JAUVYS010000100.1 GCA_030602965.1 Candidatus Bathyarchaeota archaeon
AAAAAAATTGATAGAAGAAAAACGTACATTTAAAAATTTAACTCCAACACACCTCTCAGACGCAGCCAAAAAAATTTTTGGTATGAAAATACAGATTAATGTTAAAGATATTGAAACGGCGACAGATCCATTAAAAGTGATTAAAGCACACAAGGCTAAAGGAGGCCCTGCTCCAAAAGAAGTTGAAAGGATGATAAAAAATCGAAAAAAACAATTGAAAAACAACAAAGATTGGATCAATAAACAACATTCTCTATTGGAAAAAATGTTAAAATGAATTACATGAGCCTTTAACGCAGTAAATTACCTCCTTTTTTAGTTTGGAAATCCAGTTTTCTTAATATTCGAGAAAAATTTAAATTACTCATATTTGTAAAGTTGTGTTCTAAATGGAGGTTTTAATGTATGACTCAAGCAATACAGGCTCAGATAGGTGGTCAACCTGTTCTGATTTTGAGGGAAGGTACTGGTAGGTCTAGGGGTAGAGACGCTCAAAGATCCAACATTATGGCTGCACGCATAATATCAGAGGTGGTTAAATCTTCTTTTGGTCCTAGGGGTATGGATAAGATGCTTGTTGACAGTCTTGGTGATGTGACTATTACTAGTGATGGTGCTACGATTCTTGATGAGATGGATGTTGAGCATCCTGCTGCGAAGATGATGGTTGAAGTAGCGAAGACCACGGATGACGAAGTAGGCGACGGAACCACATCAGTGGTCGTCTTGACAGGAGAGCTATTGAAGAAGGCAGAAGAACTTCTAGCAAAAGACGTACACCCAACAATTATTGTAGATGGATACAAGCAAGCTTCAAACAAAGCGTTGGCGGTCCTTGATAAAATAGCATTAGAGGTTTCTCCAACCGATAAGGAAATGCTGAAGAAAGTTGCGATGACATCAATGGCTAGTAAGATCGTTAGCGAAAATAGTGATTATTTAGCTGATCTGGCGGTGGAAGCTATACTCAAAGTTGCTGAAAAAGACGGTAAAGTATTCAAGGTTGATTTGGATGACATAGATGTTGAAAAGAAGACAGGAGCATCCTTAACAGAAACGAATTTGATAGAAGGTATGGCAATAGAGAAGGAAGTCGTTCACCCAGGAATGCCAAAGAGGGTTAAAAACGCGAAGATAGCTCTTTTGGACACTGCTTTGGAAGTCCAGAAGACGGAGTTTGATGCAAAGATAAACATTGAGAGTCCAGAGCAGATGCAGGCTTTTCTTGATGAAGAAGAGCATATAATGCGAGACATGGCTGATAAGATTGCTAAAGTTGGGACAACTGTTGTCTTATGTCAGAAAGGAATTGATGACATGGTTCAGCACTTCCTTGCCCAGAAAGATATCATGGCGGTAAGAAGAGTTAAACAATCCAGCATAGAGAAGCTTACCAAAGCTACAGGCGGAAGAATCGTTACAAACCTAAAAGATCTTTCAAAGAAAGACTTGGGAAAAGCAAAACTAGTGGAAGAACGGAAACTTGGTGATGACGAGTGGATATTTATTGAAGGTTGCGATAATCCTAAAGCTTTAACTTTGATGGTAAGGGGTGGCACTGATAAGATCGTTGACGAGGCTGAAAGGTCGATTCACGACGCCCTCTGCGTGATCCGTGATGTGGTGGAAAAGCCAAAGGTCGTTGCTGGCGGTGGAGCTCCAGAGATGGAAGTTGCATCTCGCCTCAAAGAATGGGCTGAAGGTCTCTCTGGCAGAGTGCAGTTGGCAGCATTGAACTTTGCAGAAGCTTTAGAAGTGATGCCTGTCACTCTTGCTGAAAATGCTGGTATGGACCCGATAGACGTGGCTGTTGAATTAAGAGCTCGTCACGAGAAAGGTGAGAAATGGGCTGGAGTTGACGTGTTCAGTGGCGAAGTCAAGGACATGACGAAACTCGATGTCTACGAACCAATAGCCGTAAAGGAACAGATTGTGAAATGTGCTACAGAAGCAGCCTCAATGATCCTGAGAATAGATGACGTTATAGCGTCTTCAAAATCTGCTATGCCTGCAGGACCGCCAGGAGGACCTGGAGGCGGAATGGGTGGCGGAGAATACTAACACCCTTAACCCCCTTTTTCTTTTTTTTAGAATTTTATGTGAGTACAATTTTTTTTTAAAAGAGTGTACTATCTATTTTTTTATTGATTAGATAAATGGACGGCTCTAGACTCTGTTAGTGCTTGTGCTGTCTTTCTTCTTGCGCTTTGCACAAGTCTCCAAACAGTTCCACGTGAGACACCCATTTTCCATTAAAGAAAGTAAATATACAATTACAAAATCTATTGTTTATTATCCTTTACCTATTTTCAGAAAAAGTTCTCGGCACCACATCTACAACTAGTTTTATTCTATCTCGAACACAATATGTACACGAAAGAAAAACTAAAATATGTTTGCCTTTTACGATAGGATCTATATGAGAATTATTACCTAGGTATTGGTCTTAATGTTGAATACCTTTTTAATAACAGTGATGGCTAGTTTTTTGGCGTGTTTAGTGACAACCATTGGCATATTGGTGATAAAGAGGTACGAGGAGTGGGGTAAACGAAACATTGTCTATTTCATGTGTTTTGCAGCAGGAGTGCTTGTTTCAGTTTCATTCTTGCACATAATTCCTAAATCTTTTGAAATGAATGAGTCTGCACCTATTTTCCTTTTAATTGGTTTCGTGTCTTTACATGTGCTTAGCGCGTTTCTAAGTGGATACAATCAAGATAAAGGAGACCTTAAAGATAGAAGCACAGGAATCATAACACTGATAGGAATTGGCTTGCACTCTTTTATAGATGGAGTTGTGTATTCAGTCACCTTCAATGTAAGCATTTTCACAGGGCTAATAGCAGCCATCGGGATGGTCTTGCACGAGTTTCCTGAAGGAATCATAACATTTCTACTTTCAATAAAAGGCGGATTTAGTGATAAAAAGTCTTCAGTGTATGCTTTCCTTGCAGCAGCGCTATCAACGCCTTTAGGTACGCTAGTTTCGTTCCCTTTCATAAGCAACATCGAAAAACCATTTTTGGGCATTTTACTTGCGACTTCTGCAGGTGCATTGGTCTACGTCGGTGCAACTCACTTACTGCCTGAAGCAATAGAAGAACACAAAAAACACAGTTTAATCGCCTTCTTTTTTGGGATAACTGTCGCAGTAATGATAATTCTAACGAAATAATAAATCAATCTCGTTCAAATCGAGCTAATGTGACAAATATTATGAAATATCACATTTACCTCTTTAGACATGGTGAAACCTACTATAACAGAAGCAAAAGGTTTACCGGATGGGTAAACTCAAGATTAACACCTAAAGGAATCGAACAAGCCAAGATAATAGCTGAGAAATTGAGAGAAAAGACGTTTCAAATAGGATTTAAGACAAGTCTATTTCGTTCTTCAAATAGTCTAAAACCAGTCTTGAAATATCATCCAGAATGCAAGAAAATCGTTGTTGATGATAGAATTATCGAACGATCTTATGGGATTCTTCAAAGAAAGTATCACATAACCATAATTAGAGAATATGGTAAGAAACAGTTTGACATTTGGCATAGATCTTATGATGTTCCACCTCCAGGTGGAGAGTCGATAAAAATGGTTGAAAAACGAGTCCTATCTTTCATAAAAGATTTAATTGACCTCATTAAAAGAGAAAGAGCCAATGTTGTGGTATCAGCTCATGGAAATTCAATGAGACCATTTAGAAGGTATTTTGAAAATCTAACCATAGATCAGATGATGAAACTAGAAAACCCTCACAACGAATATTTTGATTATGCCGTAGAATCATGACAGCGATCGATCAGACTGCGCGTGTGAATTTTCCTATGTGATCTGATAGATCCAATAAAAAAAGGGGGGGATTAGTATAAATTCTTGCGAGTGCACTGGTAACCCCTCGACTACCATCACATAAGCATTAATTTATGGTTTTTCTAGATTCGTTTTGCATAATTTCTCGTATGTTTTGGTAACTAATTCTTGCCAGGAGGTAGCCGATGGGGACTGTGTAGAGGGCAAGGGTGACGTTGAAGAAGCCAACGACTGGAAGCATCGTGACCACCGCTTCTGCTGGCATGCTGAACCCAATTGGAGGCGGATAAGGGAGAAAGATCCAGTTCACGATTGTCATGACTGCCACCCTCATTATTATTCCAAGGGTGGTGGAGGAAGCCACCATTATAGCTCTACTGCCCTTACTGAATTGGTGATCCCAGACACGCTTTGCACCATAAACACCGAGCAGCGTACTCAATACGGCTACAAGATTGTATAATGGACCTGTTGGAAGTGCTCCTGGAAATACAGCCAACAATACGAGGGTGTTTATGACCGATATTACAACTCCCGCTCTAAGGCCATAGAGGAGAAGTGCAACAACTATCGGCACCTCCCATACTTGGTATATGAGGAAAGGTGCATAGGGTGCTGGAACCTTCACAGGCGAGAGGTTAAGAGCAACAGTAACAGCAGCAAACACCGTAATCCCAGCAATCGTCTTAGAATCCATGATCACAATCATCTGGTTAGTAAGTGTATAAGCTTTGTTAATTTAACAGTAGCTACTCAAAAAAGAGTTATACAAAAAACACGCATACATTCACTCAAATAGTATGAATTATCATTCAGACGAGAATATTCCCCCGACTACCAAACTCTTGTTTTTTAGATGGTTTTTAGTTCTGTTTCGAGGAGTGCTTTTTCCTTTGGCTCATTGCATTGTTTGATGAGGTTTATGGCTACATCCATATGGTGGTATCGGTTCTGTTTTTTTGTCTTTAGGTCTCACCTCTTTAATTTATGCTTGGGAGAAAAGATCCCGAACAGCTATCGTGTCAGTTATCGAATTATTAACATGGTCATTATATTTTTCTGGGATGCTGACCCCTGGAGTAGCAGTACCCGAGATAATATCTGTTATAGCTGCTACTTCATGGATTGTACAATCATCTGTCCAAATCTATAAAAAGGAACCTAAGCACACGATGTAAAATTAAATTGATCGATGTTGATAATTATTAGGTGTTTTATTGTAAGTAGATATTACCATCATATTTTAATTAAATTATAATCTCTTATTCCAACACCGTGCTTTTCTATGAGTTTAAGGTGTGCAGTTGGGCTAATATTATTAATAATTTTGAATTTATCTGTTCCTGGTTTTAGAGCTCCTGCTTCCTCTGCTTTCGATCCAGGGATGCCATTTACTTCATTTATTAAATCTATTGAAGCTTGATCTATAGCCACTGGATCATAGGATGCAGTTATTCCTATGTCAGGAACTATGTGTAGATCAGACCATCCTTGTTGAAGATGTTCACAGTCACAAAGCCAGTCAACGTCAATA
>JAUVYS010000037.1 GCA_030602965.1 Candidatus Bathyarchaeota archaeon
CAGCCTTCTGGACATTTTTCCTGAAAAATTCTTATTCTACCATTGAAGATCTTACGCACGTGGATAGCTTCTGTTGGACAAGCCACTTGGCACCACATACATATTGGGCAAAATTCTATCGCAATCTTGACATCAGGTTTCTTGGTATCAACCTCGATAATATCAAGTGGACAAGCATCAGCGCAGTCAGTACAGTCTTTTTCACACTTATCCAAGTTAACTTCAACTTCTCTTATAAGTGCAGGAAAGCTTTCAGCTTTCACAACAGCTATAACAGGTTCATTGTTTAACAAATGTGTGACAGCGCCGAATGGACAAATCGCTTCGCACATACCACAGTGATCGCATTTCTTTTCATCAACATCAATCAAGTGATGTTTACTCTTTTCTCCCTCTGCTTTAGGAACTGGCACAAGTGTTATTGCAGCGGTGGGGCAGATGTCTCTGCAAAGAGTGCAACCCTTACATTTCTCTCTATCATAGATCAAAGAATACCTTTTAGTATGCATAACCCTCTCAATAATGAGCTTACCATTTTCCTCACGTTTTAACAGCCAAAGAGGCATAGAATCCCTCCAGACAAAGGTAAAATATACCTTTCAGAGTTATTTTTTACTCTTTTAAAAAACATTTTATTTATAAAACCTCTGATTAACCCAACAAATATGTCTTCCTTAGGCTTATATATAACAATTGTTATAATCTGAATAATCCGGTTAAACAATCGATAAGCTTATGAATTTAAAGATCTAGCATAAAAAAGAGGTTTCTTAATTGAATGGATATAGTGGTCAAACACTCATTGTAAATTTAACAAAGAAAACTATTGAAACAAAACCTACTGATATGGAGCTTGCAAAAAAATATATTGGTGGAATCGGGCTTGCCATGCGATTAGTCTATGACTATATAGAAGCTGGCGTTGATCCTTTGAGTCCTAATAACCCTTTGATACTTGCAACTGGTCCAGTTGGAGGTACAATGTGGCCCACAGCTGGAAATGGTCACGTTTTTGCAGCAAAATCTCCTTTAACGAACACGATTGGAGAGTCAAAGGCCCACGGCTTTTTTGGGGCTGAATTGAAGAGAGCAGGTTACGACGTTGTTATTATTCTAGGGAAATCAGATAAGCCAGTTTACTTGTGGATCGATGATGATTCTGTACAACTCATGGATGCAACATTTCTTTGGGGAAAAACACCACTCGAAACCGAGGAAAGGATAAAGAAGGAATTAGGTGATTCAAACATACGAGTGGCATCAATTGGTCCAGCTGGAGAGAAGCTTGTAAGAATAGCAGCTATCATTAACGAAATAAGCAGAGCTTGCGGAAGATGTGGAATGGGAACTGTGATGGGTTCCAAGAATATGAAAGCAATTGCTGTAAGAGGAAGCGGAGATGTCACTATTGCTGACGTTGAAGGTTTTCTAGATTTTTGTAAAGTCTTTTATGAACGAGCGAAAGGTCCCAAAACAAGGAAATATCGAACTCTTGGAACAGCTGAAAACATACTTACACACAATAAGATAGGTTCACTGCCTACAAGGAACTTTACTAATGCTACTTTTGAAGGAGCAGAAAAAGTCAGTGGCGAATACATCAGTGAAAGGTTTGTCGATAACATTGTTGCGTGTGGTGGCTGTCCAATGCGATGTGAACATGTGGCTGTTGTCTCAGATGGAGCCTATAAAGGATCTATTGCAAGAATGGAATATGAGTCGGTTTGGGCATTTGGTCCAAACTGTGGCATTGATAATATTGAAGGAGTCATAAAAGCAATCGAGCTCTGTAATGTTTACGGAATGGACACAATATCTTGTGGAGTAATAGTAGGATTTGCTATGGACTGCTTCGAAAACAAAATACTTACAAAGAAAGACACTGATGGGATTGAACTAAAATTTGGTAATACGGAAGCTATGATAAAGATTATCAAAATGATGGGAGAAAGGACGGGGCTTGGAGACATTCTAGCTGAAGGAGTAAAACGAGCTGCTGAGAAAATTGGCAAGGGATCAGATAAACTAGCAAATCACATTAAAGGCCTAGAGATGACAGGGTACGACGTGAGAGGGCTAAAGACCGCTGCTTTAGGCTACGCTGTATCATTTAGAGGTGCAGATCACAATCGTCATGGAGCTTATGGATTTGATGTGGGTGGACAAGTGAACAGATTCATAGTAGAGAAAGGACGAGGAGTTCTGGTTAAAAAAAGAGAGGATTTCTACACTATTATAGATTCCTTTATTTTATGTAAATTCTCTAGAGGCTTGTATCAAAACGACCATGAAGACGCTGCAAAACTATATCGTATACTAACTGGGTTTGACATGACAACGGAGGATATGAGAAAAGCTGGTGAAAGAATTAGTAATTATGCAAGAATATTCAACATACGTGAAGGTTTCACACGAAAAGACGATACGGTTCCAATTAAAAGCATGACAACACCGGTACCTGAGGACTGTGTAGCTAAAGGAGCTGTAGTCAAACAGAAGGAAATAGACTTTCTTCTAGATGAGTATTATGAGATTAGAGGCTGGACAAAGGAAGGTGTCCCAACTATAGAGAAGCTGAAGGAACTTGATATGGAAGAATTTATCAAAGTCGTGAAGCCCAAGATTGCTGCGACACCGACAGGAGGATCCAAAAGAAAAAGTGGGAGATGAAAGAAGTGGTAACTACAAGAAAAAAATTCATTTCAGCTGACCCAAAGAAGTGTGTTGGCTGCCAAATTTGTGAGTATGTCTGCGCACTTGAGAAGGATAAAGTCTTTAACCCATTGAAATCCAGAATTAGAACCGTAAGGTTATACCCAAAGAATCTAGCACTTGCATGTAGACTTTGCGAAGACGCCCCCTGTGGTACAGCTTGTCCACGAAAAGCAGTAGAGCAGGCCCCAGAAACAGGCGTAATACTGATCGACGACGAAAAATGCGATGGATGTGGCTGGTGCATTGAAGCCTGCGAGTTTGGAGCAATAACACTACACCCAGAAAGTAAAGTTGTTGTATGCTGCGACCTCTGTGATGGAGAACCAGTATGTGTTGAATGGTGCCCAGAGGAAGCTCTTGAACTCACAACAACCGATGTATTAGCTCAAAAAGCTCGGATCTCTGCCACAAAGAAACTTTTCCAAGCAACAGTTGAGACGAAATCTTAACTCCCTTTTCTTTTTTCTGCAACTTTTTTGATTAATTCTTTTATTTTGTCTTTTTCTCCATGAATTATGAGAAATCCGTCTTCTTGTGTTCTGAGTGAAAGATTGAGATCTTTAGCTAATATTTCATATTCTCCTTTGTCCATGTCTGCATCGATTCTTACTCTAATCCAATGTTGATCACGAGGAACCCCATGAACCAGCTTTGATGAAACAGTGCGTATAACCTCAACTACTTTTCCTCTCGCATCAAAAATTTTCCGTAAGTATTCGTCAGCTAAGTCTTTTCCAACATCCACCTCGGTGAGATAGAGAAGTGTTTGTTCAATATTTCCCAAGTAAACTTCAATCTTCGAGAGCGTTTCGATTTTGCTCTGATCAAGATTATACATGTTAATTAACGCTTTTGCTGAGCGAAGATCAGCGATTACCTTCTTCGGGACATTTACGCCTTTACTTCGCATCATAACTACTAATTCGTCTAAAACCTTCCAAACTTCCTTGTAGTTCTCCATCTTCGTGTCCAACCGTACTCAGAATTAGAAGAATAAAGGTGAAAAAGGTCAGTGTTTCACTTTAATCTCTTCAACCAAACGACTCAATACTTTATCAGCTTTCACTCTGAGTTCGTCAAGAGCAAGTTCTTCGGGGGTAATTCCCATAGCTAAACCTAGTAGTTGAGGATAATGAAGTACTGGCAATCCATAAGTTTCAGAAAAAGTCTTTTCAATCCTTGGTTGATTGAGATCATAGATCATGTGGCAATTAGGACAAATAGTGATTATAGCTTCTGCTCCTGCTTCTTTGATGTTCTTCAACTTATCTCTCGCAAGGCTTAGTGGTATGTTTGGATCTATACCAAGAACTGTCCCGCCACAGCATTCGCTTTCATCCAAGTAGTCAACAACAGTCGCTCCAGTTAGTTCAATTAGTTTAGTTAACACTGTAGGGTTCTCTGGATTTTCTGTCTCGAGATACTTATGAGGTCTTAAAAAGTGGCATCCGTAGTGTTCTGCAACCTTCAGGTCATTAAATGGTTTAGTAACAAGCTCACTGAGCTTCTCAATACCTACATCTTCTGCCAGTATCTCAATGAAATGTTTGACTTCGATGCTTCCTTTAAACTCTAAACTAATGTCTGCTAGGTATTTGTTAACTCTTTGTCGAAGTTCTCTGTCTTTCTTCAATTGTTTGTTGGTTTTAGTGAGGGTTGCGAAGCAGCCATTGCAAAGAGTGATAATATTGAGACCCATATCCTCGGCTATGCAAAGATTTCTTGCTGCCAAAGCTATAGACATTTCATGGTTAACTGGATCTATTGGAAGACCACAGCAGTTTGCATCAGGCATTGTTATGAGTTTTATTCCTAACTTTTTTGCGATTCTGCGAGCTGAGATCTCGTAAGCGAGTTCTCTATATGGTATTAAACATCCAATGAAAAAAGCATATTTATTGTCTGTCATCTGACTCTTCTCCTTTTATGGTGTCAATGAACCCTGTCTTTTCTGCAAGTTTCTTGATGTCTTCGATCTTGGTCTTAGAAAGAGGAGGCAAACCAGCATCTTCCCTTTTCTTGGTTCGCGTCTTAGGAATGTTGTAGACAAACCCTGTCTTTAGAATTGCTGATCCAAAATCTTTGAAAACTCTTGGCACACATCCCTCTTTCACTGCGAGATTCTTCAACACTCTTAGGACACTTGCCATCTCCACTCCTTGTGGGCAGCGGTCAACGCAAGTTGCGCATGCGGCGCAAAGCCAGATAGTTTTGCTCGACAGAACTTTGTCTTTCAAACCGAATTGTGCCAGACGCATTAACTGATTTGGCCTGTAGGTGTCTATAATTTGCGCAATTGGACAACTGGATGTACATGTTCCACATTGAAAACAGATCTTAAGGGTCTCGCCGCCTGGCATCTTCAAAACTAGATTTTTGAACTCAGGATCAATTCTAAGAGGTTTACGATATGTCTTTACTTCATTACTCATAATATTGTGTTACCTCGTCGGCATGCATTATGACTGAAAAAACATTGGATCTATTTTGGAGTTCTAAAATTGATGCTATCTTTAACAATGTTAATTCAAATAAATCTTTCGAGACCCACTTTTTCATCTTTGAAATCTATCTTATCTTTAGTATTCTTGCTTTTTTTTTCGAAAATCTTGATTTTTCCGTAAACGCCATCGTAACCAGGCTCAATTTTAACTTTATCTTGTCTAACTCTGATAATTGCCTCTGCGATAGTAGGGTTTACAATTTGAGTTAGCTCTTTAAAAGACGCTTCCAACAAGACATTGAACTCGGTTCCAAAGCGTAAAATCAGAGCATTGTAGATGTTCCAGATTTTGACTGATGACAGGGTTTTCATATTGAGCACTGATGCTAAGATCTCATGAAGTGGAAGTAAGTGTTTAAAGCCTATGGAGCCTTCTGGATGAAAACCGGGGGGTCTATCTGCTAACTTCTCAATTCTCTGTTCAACGCCCTCAGTAAGCTTCCGATTACAGACTGGACATCGATTATTCAATTTTATTGCTTCGCTTGGAGGCAAAGAAACATTACAACTTCTATGCCCAGTCCAATGATATTTACCATAAGCAGGGTTTGTTTCAATTGTGAACTTGAAACGCTTAGGATCCTTCTTTCTTATAGTGTCAACAACTTCATTATATGTTACTGTACTAAGTTCGAAAACATTGGTTTCTCTGCCAATTCTCCAAGGCCAAGGACTATGAGAGTCACTATTTGATAGTAAAGAGTATTTATCGAGAGCACTTAGCCTCCAATTCATTGGAGGATCTGAAGAAAGACCCGTCTCTAGAGCGAAGATGTGTCGAGATTGATCCTGATAGCAATCCTCTAAACTATCAAAGCCACTAAAAGCACCAAAAAGGCTAAACCAAGGAGTCCAAACATGGGCAGGAAAAATCATATTATGTCTAGAGATGTTGATTACTTCTTCAACCAACTCTGTTGCTGTCATCTTGAGCTGAGGCCTACCATCAGCCTGTAAACTACCAAATTTTGACAAATAATCACTGATCTGCTCTGCTATCTCGAAACTCGGAGTCATGATAACATGGTGAATTTTCTTAATTCTATCGTTATAATTGAAAATCGTGCAAACTTCACTAGTAATCATGAAATAGACTTGCCTGTTTGTCTGACCAGTTGGTTTATACAATCCTGTACCTAGGACTTCTCCGAGTGAGTTTCTTAGTTCTTTCATCCACTCTGGATGCGTAAAGTCACCTGTTCCTATCAGATTTAACCCTTTAATCAGAGAGTAATGAACCAATTCATTCACATTCATTCGTTGACTAGTAGCACGACTGTAACGTCCATGTATGTGAAGGTCAGCAAACACAAGCAAGATTAATCGTTGATCCGTATAGTTTTATTAATAATTCTAGAAGAAAGAGTATAAATTCTGTAGTATTGAGTGATTACACCACTATAAATTGATCATCTTTTAGATACCGACTTGGCTTAGGAGTAGTCGGAGTAGAAAGCCAATAGCAACACTGACAACATTGATGATTAAGCTGATCTTGGCTGATTCTTTCCAGCTCTGCTTTAATAAGTATTTCAACAACACTGTTTCTATCAGAATAGTCAAGATCCCCAGGAAAACAGTTGTTATTTGAAAAACAAGATACAAATTCCATCCATCTATGACGTCGCTTATCATTTTAATACTCATTTTTTCAACCTCTCTTGATTAAAACAGGGTTATGTTTGATATTTATTTTATCACATATAAAACGATTAAAAATAAAAAAAAGGAGGGCTTTGATATAAATTCTTGCAAGTGCGCTGGTATCCCCCCGACAACCATACAGTGCTATGTGGTTACCACACCCTCTTTTTTTAAATCAGAATCTTAGACATGCGTGCTATCATTTTAAGTCTCAAGTAGAAGACCCCAAAGAAGTGATTCTTTTAAATCATCCAAACATGCAGACCAACTGTAATTTGTTTTTAGATGCTCAAACATATCTTTTGAATAATTCCAGTATTTCCCAGTGTCAGAAAATAGAATTGCCATGGGTTTAAGTTCAGCTTCAAACATTATTCCAAATAATGCTGTGCCTAAGGTTTGATTTTCTTTTTCAGAGAGTTGTAAAAATGTAAACAAACGTCTATCCACTCCTCTGAACCAACCACTGGGAAAAAAGGTTACCTTTATTTTGATATTTCGATTCTCCAATATCACACTATCCGTTTTCACAGTAAGTTCCATGTTTCTTGGTAAACGGATCGGTAATACAGAATTGCCTAGTTCAGGAACATCGATGAAAACGTTGTCCATTATCTCTTTGCTAAATTCATTGAGATGAATGTCTCTCATCTTTTCAGTTTTATCAAAATAGATTCGTGGTGATCTTGGTGCCTTTCTAAAAGTTAAACGAACAATTGTGAATGGTAAAAATTTAAGCCACCTGAGGATAGCATAAATTATAAAATCTTGAATTACCTTCCCTTCAAGATTGAATGGCGCTTCTTTTAGAATTTTCTTGTATTCAGGTTTTTTATTTATTAAATGTCCAAAAGCATCAATTGCTAGCCATAAAAAATCATAATTTAACATTCGATCGATCGATGGATAATATGAAAAAATTTTTCCTTCTTTCATATCGTGAATTAAATTGCAACCAATAGCTTCTCTTATCTTTAATGGTTGTGCAATTATTCTGAACGAAAGATAAACCAGTAAAATAATGGCTAAAGAAATAATAAGTAACATATAAGCTGGTGTTATCCAATCAGGAATAAAATATGGCAACACCCATTGAAAAGCACTTAGAACAACGCCAAAAATTATTGTTGATATAATAAATAGGATTAAGCTTTTCCTCTTTTCACCTACTTCATCATAATCGATTTCTGAAGGTATGTTAATTCACCTTTTTTTGATCGATCGAATTGTTAATCTTCAATTCTAAGAGTAGTCGTCTAGCATGGACAACTATCTTCAGTGGAGATATCACCCGAATTACCTCCACAACCTCTCTTTTTTTAATTGGAATAATGGGTCTGTTAATTCTTCGACACGTCTAAGAGTGTTAACCATCGGCACATTTCTTAAAATTGATTGGAAAAAATTGTATAGAAAAAAATAAGGCATGAACTTCATCTTTA
The DNA here is from genome assembly GCA_030602965.1 of Candidatus Bathyarchaeota archaeon. Classification (GTDB taxonomy): domain Archaea; phylum Thermoproteota; class Bathyarchaeia; order RBG-16-48-13; family JAGMEO01; genus JAGMEO01. The sequence continues at coordinate 8,305 of JAUVYS010000037.1, forward strand.
TAGTTTGAATATTTTTTTCAATAATTTTGCAATTGCTCTAAAGCTCTTGATAATTGTTCTACCTGTTTGTTTACTAATTCTACGTCCCTTGCCTACTTCTATGTAACGCATCATTGCTGAAGTGTAACGTTTTCTTTTTTTAGGCATTAATCCTCTCTCAAGACTTTGTATTAGAAAAAGGGTTCTGTAAAGTCTTCGGCTCTTTTCCAGCCTGTAAACAATCGGCACATTCTGGTTAAGGTTCTATAAACTCTTTGTTTGATTTTCTTTCTATGTTTAAAAGTGATTGACTTTGAAATTTTTTTAAAAGAATTACAAAGTATTTGTGTAATTATCATTCTATCTTTTGAAAGAATATAAAATTGTACATTTTTTTCAGTATATCAAAACAATTTTATCAATAGTTTAAATATTGAGTTGGCAAATTTCAACATACTCTTTTAATTGAGAGTGGAATTGGAGAGCTTTGGAATCGTTAGTCCAAGAATTGAGAGGAAATGTCAATATTGCAGTTGTACAGCCTGAAAGTTTTAGTGAGCTATCCCTTAAGTCTGTAGAGATGATAGCAAAAGAAATGAAAGTGAAAGGGATATATGTTTCCACAAATAAACCTTATTCAACTGCTTCTAAAGAATTAAAAGAGTTAGGAGTCCTGGATGAGATAACCTTTGTGGATTGTGCGTCTGGACTTTGTGGTGAACACCCTGAAGAAGAGAAAGTAATTTTTCTTAAAAATCCAGCGGATTTAACTAATCTAAGTATAATTTTGGATGAATATTTTCATAAACTGGGTGAAGGAAGTTTTCTTGTATTTGACAGTCTCTCCACTATGCTTATTTATACTCCAATTGATGTTTTGACTAAGTTTACGCATAGTTTAGGAGTTAAGATAAAGTCTCATGGCATTAAAAGTCTAATATTGGCAGTAAATCAAGAAGCTGTAAAAGAATTAGTGAATTTCCTCTCAACAGTTGCTGACAAAATTATGTACTTAACAATTGATGAAAAAGGTAATCTTAAGAGGATCAAGTAATTGACTCAAGAATACATTTTTGCAAATGCCATACCCTACTACCTATGGCTTTTAACCTTAACCTTCACTTTTTCTTCAGCTATATTAACAACAAAATTTTCGAAACGGATGAATGGTACCATAATTGGAAAAGCTTCATTTTTTGTATCCTTAAGTTCAATATTATGGTGTGCTGCAACCATCACTATGGCACTTATGCACCTGTCTGAAATCAACATATATGTGATCCTTTACACCTTAATCGCTTCAATAGCTGGATTAATTGCTATACAAGCAATGTATCATGGAATGACTATGCAAAAACTGCTTAGACCTGATAACATTAAAAAAGAGAATCTAAAGCTTCCTGGCGTACAAATAATATGCATCTTCGCTTTCCTCATAGGTTTTGTTGGATTCATACGATTCGGATTGAACAACCATACTTTAAACGATATGATGGAAGGAATGTCTATTCTAACAGCCATAGGATTCCTGTCTCTTTCGCTTCCACTCATATTATTTCAACGCTACAAAATTTCAAATAACATCTTTTATGCCTGTGGAGGATTTACAGTACTTATAGCTTTAACAGCACTTGTAGGACATATTTTAAAAATCCCCCAACTATACGCACCTTTGCCAGGTGGTGGAACTTCAGTATCAACAGCCATGGGATTCATTGGATTAGGCTTATGGATAATATTAACAAAACATACAAGTCTAAAAAATAGAATCACAAAAGCGACACTTGCCACATTTGTTTTAATTATTGCAATTTTAGCTATACTTGGCTATATTACAAATTCTCCAATGTTATACGCTTCCAGCTCTTTTGCAAGATTATCAATCCCAACAGCAATTGATTTCATATTGATTGGTTCAGCTACTTTCTGGTATACTTGGAAAACATTATAGAAACTCCATTATCTTTTTGAAGATCCATTTTGTATTAACGTTATCCATTTGTTTTTTCCTTTGATTTCTATTGATGTTCTCTGATGTAGTTGTAATAGATTTGGTATCCTTTTAGTATTGGTGTGTCTTCCTTTTTTAGTATCCTCGTCTTTCCAGTCAGTCCTGTTAAATAGCATGGACGACGTCCCCAGTGGAGACATCACCCGATTAAACCCCCACAACCCCCCTCTTTTTTTCAATAAAAGATTTAACCACGCTATATAATAAGCTAGAATTGGAGTAATAATGAAAAATAAACAATTTCTGATCTTC
>JAUVYS010000030.1 GCA_030602965.1 Candidatus Bathyarchaeota archaeon
CGGGGACGGCGCATATGTGGCCATTCGTAGGGCCATGGAAGAGTTTAAAACAGCATTGAAGATTGACCCAAACTTTCAGCTTGCTAGACTCGCTTTAGCAGACTGTTACTTCTGCTGTCCATCCAGCTTCGATCTAAACCCCTTTGACGCAGCGTTATTATATCAGAAGGCAATTAAGACATCCCCTGAATTAGTAGTCGATGAGGAACAAGCAACATTGGGAGACAATCACCTAGCGCAGGGGCCAAATAATGGAGACAAAGCATCTGTCGCGTATAGAAAAGCCCTTAAAAGGAAACCAGTGGTCTGGAGGTAAAACGTCTCATAAACATCAAATGGAGGATAAGGAAACATGATTACTATTAGAGATTTCCTGAAAGAAGGGTTAACCTATGAAGCTTTCTTGAATTTTGACGATTTCACTGCTGTCTTTGGCTTTGCGATAGGCGTCTAAAGCTTCACGGTTGGTCTCAATGAAGACACGCCCCCATTTCCATAATGATAGCACTTTTTTAGCTTGATCCTCATAGCCAATGATGTAAAGTGCAGCTGCAAAAGCTTCAGCTGTACTAAGTTTACCGACTTTACCATAATTCACCGGGTTAGTAGCAATCAAGTACGGAAGACATCTAGGTTTACCTTTCATCTTGAGGGTTAATACCTGGTCTGAACGCGCCCAACTGCAGTCAACAGCTGACAAACCATGCTTCTCTATCGTAACACGATCTGCTGGTGAGAACGCGACCTCTGAAAAAGGATTCAGATTGACGGCTCTGGCTGGAAGCATTCTCAGCCTAAAAACGGATTTAACCATCTTGAAACGGGCAAGTTTGTGGGCTGTGCACTTCTTCGGGTCGCATTGTTTCAAGTGATACACATAAAGCTTGATGCTACTTTTCTCCTCAGCCAAAACGTTTCTTCCTTAACTAGAATTTTATTTGTTACATTCTAACCTCTACATGACTCATGGGATCGTCAATAACTTCAGGAATCCAGTCAATCAAGTCTGTTGGAACAAGATGGAACCCTCTCTCCTGAGCAGCAAAGTCCCCTGTAGCGCCATTAACAAAAGCACCTGCCACAGAGGACTCGAAAGAAGGATTCCCATGAACCATGAAGGCGGCAACAATTCCAGAAAGAACATCACCTGTCCCTCCCACTGTCATCCCCGGGTTTCCGGTGTAGTTGAGTTTAACCCTCTTTCCATCAGATATTACATCAACATTGCCCTTCAGAAGAATGACGCAGTTTAAAGTTTCAGCTGCTTTTTTGACTTCTTTCACTGTTTCATTAAGCTCTTTTACAGACATTTTGCCTGTCAAAATTTCAAATTCGCCTGCATGAGGTGTCAAGACAAGCTTGAAATCAACTCTACGTTTAAATTTAGCAAATGCTTTCAAGGCATCTGCATCTAGAAGCAGGGGTTTTTTAGCTTCCTCTATAATGTCGAATGTTTGCTCCACCGCCTCTAAAGTTTCTTCATGTAAGCCTAAACCAGGCCCCATGACCACGCCATCACATCTTGTGATCCATTTCTTGATGACTTCGACATTTTCTGGTTTGAAGTGTTTGCCTTCAAGTTTCAGGGTTATCAAATCTGGCGACATAGAAGAGATTGTATGAGCTGTCTTGGTTGGTGCAGCTACATAGACCAAATCAACGCCTACTCTTAGAGCAGCAAGCGCTGCCAAGGTAGGAGCGCCAGAGAAGGTTTCACTTCCACCAATTATGAGAAGACGTCCAAAATCTCCTTTGTGCGATTCTAAAGATCTACTTTTGGTGGTTAGAACAACGTCACCAGGTCCAGCGTGTAACTCTGCTTCTTTTGGAATACCAATATCAGCGACTATTAGTTCTCCAACGTGATCCTTGGCTTTTAGTAGCCCAGGTTTTGGCTTATGGAATGTAACAGTTAAATCAGCATTAACAGCGTTGTTGAGAATTTCACCTGTGTCAGGATTAACTCCTGTTGGGAGATCCACTGCGACTTTGAAACCTTTTGAATCGTTTATTGCCTCTACTGCTTGCAATATGGGATGTCTAAGTGGTCCTGAAACTCCTGTGCCAAGAAGCGCGTCGATAACCACATCCGCGTCCAACTTCCGGATCATTGAAGAGTCATAAGCGATGACAGTTTTCACAGAGCTAGACATGTTTTGAATTGCTCTAAAATTCCTTCTTGTATGCTCTGACTTGATATCTTCAGGATTACCAAGGAGAACTATGCTTACATCGAAGTCTTTACCTGTTAAATGACGAGCTGCCACAAAGCCATCTCCTCCATTACGTCCAACACCAGCGTACACAACCACTACGCTACTTGGTTTGAAGCGCGAATAAATCTCGGACGAGACAGCGTGCCCAGCGTTTTCCATCAGTTGAAGTGGAGAGACACCTAAATATTCAGTGTTGAGCTCTAGGGCTCGCATTTCCAAACTTGAAATGGTCTTTAAAGCTTGTGGGAACATGAAAAATCACAACTTTAATGATAATAAGTTCAGTGACGTTACGAAAAAACTTTTAGGGTTCTTATGTGCGATTATTTTAACGAGGAAAAAGAGATGACTCTCGCCTTCGTTTTGATAAATGCTGAGATCGGCGGAGAAACAGAGGTAATAAAAGCCCTGAAGAAAATAGACCATGTGAAAGAAGCATACTTAGTTTACGGAGTCTACGACATCGTCGCTAAAGCCGAAGCTGAAACAATGGAAAAGCTAAAAGAGATAATAACCTGGAAGATACGTCGCCTTGACAAGGTTCGCTCAACCCTCACCATGATCGTGATGGAAGGCACATAAAATCAAGCCTTAAATCTCCTGCCAGTAAAGCACTTCAACCGAGTTTAAAATGTGGGACTAGACAGTTGAGGCCATAAATGAAACGTTTTTTGCACATTGGCATCGATGACACGGATTCACCAAGAAAAGGATGCACAACATATATTGCAGCCCTTTTAGTCGAGAAACTCAACCAGATGAACTTGAAGTTCATAGATTATCCTCATCTGGTGAGGTTGAACCCGAATGTGCCATGGAAGACTAGAGGAAACGGAGCCATCTGCCTAAGAGTTTACGGAGAAGAAGAAACAGTTAGAAGGGTTCGTGATGTTGCGATTGAGATTGTTGAGAGAGAAGCAGATCTTAAATATTCAGGCACTGACCCAGGCATGGTTCTATATTATGAAGAAACCGTTCCATCCGAGTTTCAAAGTTTTGCTGAAAGAACAATGCATGACATCGTGAGTAGTGACGATGCTTTAGGCTTAATAAGGAAGTTTAGAGCTGAAGCCTTCGCTTTCAAGGAAGGCAGAGGAGTAGTAGGAGCATTAGCTGCCATAGGTTCAAGTTTACAGGGAGATCACACGTACGAATTCATCACATACAGAACACCGAAAAACCGTGGGACACCAAGAAAAGTTGACGCTGACTCAGTTCTCAGGATGAATGAGAAGTTCGATAGTTTGACGTTTAATAATGTAGACTTGGAGAATGGGAGAGTCTTGATTGCACCTAGAGGTCCTGATCCTGTTTTCTATGGTATAAGGGGCGAAAACCCTAGGGCTGTAAGAGAAGCCGGAGAACTTGTCAAACCATTGGAAGAGGTGGAACGTTGGGTTATCTTCAAGACTAATCAGGGAACAGACGCCCACTTACGTAAAGTTTTGAAGATCAGCCAGATTCAACCATACAGACCAGTCATCATAAAAGGAGAAGTGTCCAGTAAACCTCGAACCATTCCTGGTAGACATGTAATCTTCTCCATCATAGACGAATCAGGAAGCGTGGACTGCGCCGCATATGAACCAACAAAAAAGTTCCGAAACACAGTGAGAAAGTTGATTCTAGGAGATTTGATAGAAGCTCATGGAGGAGTTAGACCCGCGTCCTCAACTCATCCTTTGACAATTAATCTTGAAAAGATTAACATCATCCATCTCGTTCCAAAGTTCACCCTGAGAAGTCCTATATGTGAGAAATGTGGGAAAAGCATAAAGTCTATGGGCAAGGATAAAGGCTACAGATGCAAGAGATGCGGTTTCCGAGATCGTGAAGCTGAGAAGATAGTAATTGAAAGTAAACGCAACATCTCGTTGGGCTTACATGTTCCTCCGCTTAGAGCGCAGAGACATCTAACTAAACCTCTATCAAGGTATGGTAAAGAAAAGACAGGTGTTGCCTTGGAACTTGAAGAGCCTTGGCATAAGCCTTGATTAAGGAGAAGTTTAAAGTATTAATACTGAACATAATATTTCATGGAGTTAATGGGTCATGATCAAAGCATATATTCTGATTACAACAAGACCTGGAACCTCGGAGCAAACCGCTGAAGAACTCAGGAGCACTAAAGGCGTCCTTCAAGCAGAATCGGTTTATGGCAGATTTGATGTCATAGCGAAAGTTCAAGCAGTCGATCACAAGACTCTCAACGAGATCGTCTACAAGGCAGTTGGAGCCAACCCGAGGGTCATCCATTCAGAGACTTGCATCGTCCTTTTCTAAACAGATCTATTCTTCCTTTAGTTTTTCGGCGATTGTCTTCATCTCACCGCTTTCCAAAATTCGAATCTTCGTTTTCAACCTCACACGTAAGCCAAGTCTTCTTAGAAGCCAGTAGAGCTGCTCTCCTGTAATAGGACCTTTAAGACTACCAGAATCAACCATGTTTCTCATAAGAACTCCTAAATTCTTCATAACCCCTGGAAACTGTCTTGAAGCATTATTCCAGATCTCCCAGGCTCTCCCCATGAAGATTTTGTTTAAAGCCGTTTTCACATCCATTTTCTCTTTAGGCCACCCCTTTTTTTCAGCTTTTTCTGCTTTTTTAAGTAGACTTGCTCTCTGCAGTTCAAGGAGCTTCTTGTGCTTCAAATAGTCAAGTTCACTATCATCAGTCAATTTCTGTACACCATGTTATTGGCAAAAAAAGCACGCATGATTATAAAAATAGTTTCTCCACAGAAAGTTTAAATTTTTGGGAACAATTTTAGGTTTCAGCGGGGTAGGGTAGTCAGATGTAACCCGCACATATGTTCGGGATAACAAGTTTTAAATAGGTGTCCCAAGGGTTCTCGTAGTGTGATTCGCTTGAGCAGATTCTGGTTTGAAGATGTTTTACACCTCGATGATGAATGGGATAGCAGTAAATACGATAGCGTGAACAACTGGATTAAGGCCATTAAGAGACGGGGAAACTCTTACGCTACTAAACGCAGCTACTTCAAATGTTTAGCACGATTTGTCAAATATTCAAAGTTGGATCCAGACGCCCTCATTAAATTAAGGAAAAAGGACGTAGAGGGGAAGGTTCAAGCATTTTGCGATACGTATGCTGAACGTAGAAAACTACGGTCCGCTCACATCTTTACTGGTTACCTTAGAAGCTTCTTCAAACATAACGGCATCAAAGATCTTGATTTGGATGGATATAAGTGGAAGAGGAGTAGGACAGCTGAGCGCGTCCCAACAAAGCAAGAAGCATACAAAATGGCTATAATGGCTTCAAGTTTAAGAGATAAAGCAATCATTTTATGTGCGGTTCAAAGCGGCCTCAGAAATGCCACATTAAGATCACTGAAATATGGAGACATTAAAGACCAGCTTGAAGCAAACAAAACACCCATCTCTATACATATAACGCCCAGTTTGAAGGATCGGGTTCCAGGAGCAGCAAAAGAAGACGTAGAATACTACACATTCTTTGGTCCCCAGTCAAGCGAAGCTTTAAAACTATACCTGGAAGAACGCGCGCGCAAACAAGAAAGCATTGACGATGAAGAACCATTATTCGTCGCAGAAGGTGGATACAACAACATCAACCCGAACAGACACATAACTGAAGACACCCTGCAGAGATTAGTGAAGAAAGCAGCCAGAAGAGCAGGCATAAAAGAGTGGAAAAACGTCAAATTCCACAGCCTGCGCAAAACCTTCCGAAGCATTTTAGACTCCGGATACACATCAGGAGGACAGATGGCGGAAGATGACAAAGAATTCCTGATGGGACACACCCTTCCAAGCCACAAAGCACCCTACCACAATGCAAACCTAGAAACCTTAGCTCAAAGATACACGCAAGTAGACTGGCAAGAAAAACCAACCCTCACCAAAGAAGAAGTTAGAACAGAAGTCATCGCTGCACTCATGGGAAAGATATCAGACATAGAACTCGCACCGATAGCTGAAAAACTCAGCATATCACCAGAGCAAATACGTACTATGATTAGAAGAATCAGAGAAGAAGGAAGAGAAGAAGAAACAGAAGTCTTAATCAAAAGTGAAAGAAAGCAGCGACAGAAGAAAGACAACAATCCAGGAAACCCTATAAAAAACGAGTCAAAACTCGTAACTGAAGAAGAAGTCACCGAATACATAAACAATGGATGGGATCTTATCAAAGAACTGAATAGCGGAAAAATACTAATAAAAAGAATATCAGACACGAGACAAACTGTGCAAAATAGGTTTCAATAGAACTATTGTGAGGTGAGTAAATATGTCTGAACAAGACAAGATTAAAGCATTTGCTCCATTCATACCAGCAAAAGGTCGAAAAGGATCTTCTATACGAGCACCTCCTTCGGAACCGTCAAAGCCGAAACCAGATCTTGGACCTGCGACGCCTAGACGAAGTGTAAAGAAACGTATTTGGTACGAGTGCCCGAGGTGCCATAAGACTGCAGATGTATCATTTGAATGTACCGAATGTGGACTAGTTGCGAATAAAAGAGTGGAGAAAGTTAAGAGGAGAAAGCGACTTAAAGGAGAGTTTAAAGACCTTAGAAAGAAGGGTGAGCTAATTGAAGAATAGCCGTGGAATTAATCAGCCTGATCTCGTCGTTATGATGTGGTCTCCGGGAGATGACACTGGATTGTACGGACACATCCATATTTGAGTTGGGCGCCATAAAAGTAAGCTGCGAAAAAGGGTTCCCTGCACGGATGAGGAGGAAATCAAAATAATGCGTGAACATTATGAGAAGTATCTCAAGCTATATCCAGATCGTAGATTCAGCGATCACTTAGAGGAATATGATCGTCGTGGTCCTGAAAGCAGAAAAGAGGACCAGAGGAAACTTATCGAGCAAATACGAAAAGAGGAGGCTCATTAAAGGTCGTGTTTGGTGAAAGCAGCATAGGGCTCCAAAACCAAGGCGTATTTATCCTCTTGGCTTTAATTCTGACCTGATCCGCTCTTTGCCTAAGTGCAGCCACAAAACAATGGGATAATTTATTATGAATAATACTCTATCCGCAGAGCCAAGATATACTAAATGTCCCAACTGCGGCAGTCACAGGGTGAGAAAAACTGAAAGAGGTTGGTGGTGTGATAACTGCATCTGGAGAAAGCTAAAGAAAATTTAAAAAAATTTATGAAGACTGAAATCTGCAAAATTTAAACACGATCGATCCAAGAACCCTACATAATATCCATGCTAAAGACCCTACCTTAAACATGCTAAAAACCATTCTTATGTTCGATTATGGATACATCAGTGTAATTCTGCGCTGAGACAGAAACTATACCACTTTTTTCGATTATTCTGTATTTTTTTGTGTAACTCTGATTACGCTGAGGAAAACCTCAGTGTAACTATGTTTCTATTTTTTTGCGTCTTCTTATACGTGCGGCACGCAGACCGATAGATAGTTTGTTATGATCATCTTTTCTTATTTCTACCAATCTCTTATAACAGACGATGCCTATTGTGGGTTAAAGTTTTCTTTGTTTTTGCTGGTATATTCAGCAGATAGGGCATACTTCTCAAGTCAGCGTGGACTGTTTCCGCGCAGGATAAACTGGGTTTTAACAGGAATAGGAACGGATTTGACGCAAAGCTCATTATGGTTTGGAAGAGGTAGGCGCCCCGGTAAACGCATTTCATACTCAGAGAAGAGGGGTATTGAGTATCTTGCGAGGATCTCTGTAAAACACGGAATTGATTCAGATGAGCTTTTTGCGTGTCTAATTGATGCTTGGAAGAACAAGAAATCTAAATGCGAAGGCTTAGAGATAGAGTGCCGCGAGAAGACGAATGATCAAGCTATTTTCCTCTTGACTCGAAGCGATGGGTGGGTTGCACAATTTCCCTTGGCAGAGCACGTTCTCATGGAAGCCAATCCGCTGAAAGAATTCGAAAACAAAATGTTGCTCAGAGCGCAGCATCTTGCAAAGAGTAAACCAGCGCGTTTAAAGATCAAGGATCTGAGTGCAGGAAGGAAACATGTTACAGTGAAGGCAAGAGTTCTCAAGATGTCAAAACCTAAATTAGTGTCCACAAGATTTGGTACTCAAGCTTACGTATCCAACATATTAATTGGCGACAATACCGAAACCATTGAACTGAGCTTATGGAATAACCAGGTTGCCGCCATTTCTGAGGGGGACATTGTTCAGATCGAAAATGGTTATGTCGGCAGTTTCAGAGGTAAAAGACAGCTGAGAATAGGAAGACGTGGAGAAATAAACATCGTAGAAGATGAAGAGTTTGCATCAGTACAACATCTCACGGAAGATCAATCGCAGAAAGATCATAACTCAAATCGTGAAGAAGGCTTTAGCTGAAAAACTAAGCATATCACCAGAGCAAATACGCACTATGATTAGAAGAATCTTAAAAAACATTAAGAACCCTATTGAGAGTATCCCTGTAATGCTTTCAAACGTTTTGTGATATTTGGATGAGTACTGAACAGTTCCATGAGTCTACTTGCTCCACTTATCCTTTTTGCAAGGAGCTTCTTAACCAGCTCTTGATCTGACATCTCAGGGGCATATTGTGCAATTAGAGCTGAATCACTCTCTGACACGTCTGGGTCTGATATGAAAAGGGCTTTGAAGCTGTTGAATGTGAATGCTTCTCGTTGGCGATTCATTCTCATTTTACCAGTTTTTGAAACGATCTTGGACAATCCCTCTGAAAGGCACCGCGAGCCGTCTTCTACGATTAAGGCGCTGTGTCTGTCAGCGTGATACTCTCGGAGACGACTTAGACCCATGGTGAAGAGTAGCAGAACGAAGTACACAAGCATACTTGCCATTCCAATCAAGTATGTTCCTCCTCCTTCACCTCTCCGCCGGTTGTAAAAGGTGGAAAACATTGCTGATCTTCCTAGGAAATAGAAGAGTGATGGTAGAAATGAAACTAACATCATTATCTGGATATCGCGGTGCTTGAGATGACCAAACTCGTGGCCTAGGACTGCTTCAACCTCCTCCATTTCAAGCGTGTCCAGAAGGCCCTGCGTTACCGCAATATGATTGCCAGCGATAGGTGAACCGTAGGCAAAGGCATTTGGAAGGGAGATGTTTGCGATCCCCAGCTTTGGTTTCTTGACATTGCTTTTAGTCGAAAGCCGCTCAACGATTCTGTAAAGCTTCGGTGATTCTTTTTGCTTCACTTCCCGTACCTTGTACAAACGGTTGATTAAGTACGGGGTGAAGAGCCACTGAATAATATTAAAGAAACCTACCAATATAATAAGGGAAAAAATGTTCAAGAACCCTAAATATCCTAAGAGCACAGCGAAAAATAGTGTAGAGATTCCTATGATGACAGCTAATGTTCCAAACATCGAGACACGAAGTTTCCACAAACTCAAATCTAATTCACTTATTTTTCGTCAGTTTATTTCTAAAACTCTTATCTCTCTTGTTATTAGCAGACTTCTCAATTCTCTTTCTTGCAGATGACGTGAATTTTTTACCAATCAAAATTCCTTGGTTAACTTTCCTCTATCTCTTCTTTTTATACCATTTTGGTTCATAAATATAAAATTTTGGATTAAATCTATATACTTTAGAAAATAAAATCAGGGTTGAGAAGCATTCTTATTTACTTACAAATTATGAGGAAGCTGAAGTAGAATTTGTTGCCTATGAGTTTGATCGATTTAATTATGCAACTGTTAATAAAAACAGTGTGAAAACCTATCTAAATGGAGAACTTTCAGGTCATATTCATGTGACACTTTCAGATAGATTCGCTTTATGGTCATCAATTGGAGCGGGACCGGTTCTAAACTTTACATATACTTTTTTAACTTATGATATTAGCGAAGAGACATAATATTGTAAATGGGATATAAGAATTAGTGGGTTGTTTGGATAGTAGACCAATTATTTTGAAAAAGGAATCGCGCGCGCGATTTCAGACAAGGTTTTTTCTGGGAATTGAAGATCAATCGTTTTGTTTTTATCATCAATTATAACTTTGAAAGTCAATCTAGCTTTGTCACTTCGCGAGTTAAAAAATCGAGTATCATCAGCTAATCTTCCTCGCTTTTTACTATCTATTTCTCGCCTTATGCTTTTCAGTATATTACGTGGTTCTATAAAACGAATCCTTTGATCACGATCAATTCCCAAGTGTAAGTGTATCTCGTTTTTCTCATGTTTTTTTCCAAATAGAACATCTATGTAATTGTCTCTTCTCTTAGAATCCTTTTTTATGCTAACTTGTACCCAATAATGAACCGTCTCAAATTTTTCTCTACCAGGTTTAATTTTAAAATCGTCTGAAATTCCTCTAATACTCAAATCTGTTTCACTCATTTAGGAATCATGTTCCTGCGCGCGATGGAGGGTTCGAACCTCATCCTCTGCGTTCCTCTATTGCCACATTGAAAGAGACCAGTATCCAAAGCCACCGCGCTCGGTATAAGACTTGTTTAATGATCTTCTAAGATATTCGCATTTCTGTACTTTGAACCTTTTTGAGTCTGCCTCTGCTTTGTTTACAGCTCTAAGAAGGTCTTTAAAGATGACTTTTAGCCCTCCGATAGTTTTACCTTTCCTTTCGGCTTCAGACTTACATTTCTTCCACTCTTGAAATAACTCGAATAGTCTTTTTTCTGCAGCGTTTTTAAGTCCACATGAAGTAAAACTTTCTTCGATAATTGTTTTACATATTTTCAATAGTTCCTTGTATTCTTTGTTCTCTTCCATTTCTTAACGCCTCTCTTTTCCAAGTACTGGGAGAAATAATTTTGTACATATTAACTTTGTACTTGTAAGAGAGGAGGTTTGATATTTCATAAACATTACAGCTAGAGTTAATATTAAAATTACAGACAAAGGTAACCTAGGATTTCATTAAAGTGTATACGTTGAGTTGGTTTAGATGAGTGGGACATATTCTCGGGAATTGAAGCGTATTTGGAGTGGTTATCAAAAAAAGGATCTAAGTGAAACTGAAAAAGAGTTTAAAACATTTCTAGAAAAAGGTTTGATTAGATTAGAAGGCAGATGGTTTCAAACCGTTGGTCTGGCGCTACACGCACTTGCTCCCATTGAGGATGAAGAAAAAGATGAAAAAGTAAGATTCTTCTGGAAGATAGCTGACGAACGGAATATAGAGATACGAAAGCGTCTCAAAGATTATCGTACTGCGGTGAGATGATGGAAGAAGCCCTATGATCTTGATGTGGAGAAACAGTTAGAGAATATTAAAGAAGACAGATAACCATATGTTTCGGTCGATCGAAAAAATCTGTATAATTTATTGTTGATGGTAAATGAGTGAGGAGCGAAATAAAGAGATAAAAGCAAGGAAAGTTCTAGAGGCACGTTTTGGTGTATCTCTGCCCGAACGAGAAACGGATTTAATTACTGGAGAAAAATTCAAGTTCGATTTGGTTAGTGAAGACCTGAGAATCATTGGAGATATTAAATCCAATGTCTATAAAAATAAACATCAAGCAGTTACTCAATCTGCTTCCTGCTCTGAGATGTGTTTGTGGCTCTTAGGTGCTAACGTGACTAAGAACACCAAGAAGATTCTGGTTTTAACCGATGAAAAATTTTATAATCACTATTCTAACAGCAGACAAGGAAAAATAGCTAAGGCTTTAGGCATAGAGATCATCCAC
>JAUVYS010000099.1 GCA_030602965.1 Candidatus Bathyarchaeota archaeon
TGGCAACAAAAATCAGGATAGTTTCTGAGAAGCCACGACTGAAGGGAAATAGAAAAATGGGAATGGCTGACAGAGCCATTGACAACATTATCATATTTCTCGCTCCGAACCTATCTATTATAATGCCTGCAGGTATCAAGAACACAACATTTACAACGGCTGCCACAAGCAGCACCGTCCCCCACTGAAGTTCTGATAGTCCTATCTTCTCGAGACCATAGATGACCCAGTATGGTGTTGTAATGCTATTGAAGAAGACACTCATAATTAACATCAGTGTGAAGGCCTTTAGGCTTCGTGGTAACTGCTTTAACACATCAAACATATCGCGATATGAATGAGACAATATGTGAATAAGTTCATTTCTAGAGAACCCTCCATCTTTTCTCTTCACAGTCTCTCGTAGAAATTTAAGGTTCATTGTCGCAATTATGATTGTGGTGATAAAGATCCATCCATAAAGGAGCCGCATCGCCTGTTCCACTCCAAGGATTGTGATAAGGTAGCCACCGATATATGGAGAGAAGATGCCGACTACACTCGGGAATGCAAGCCAGAGTGAGTATCCTATACCCCGCTGCTGAGATGGTAATGAGTCTGCCATCAAAGCATTCATGGCAGGAAAGAAGAATGCTGTTACCCCCATTAGGAAGTTGCCTATAGCAAGGATTTTCCAGTCAGGAGCTAGCATAAATACCAAATAGAGGACTGCTGAGACATAACCAGTTGCAGCTATGATTTTTACACGTCCGTATCTATCTGCAATGTATCCAGCGACTGGAAAAAAGAAGAGGGCAGTGAAGAAACGGAGGCTATTCACTAGTCCAATATCGACTGTACTACCGCCAAGAGCTTGCACATAAAGACTGAAGTAGGGAAAAGTTATGAAAAGCCCAAATTGTCGAATTACATCTCCTAAGGTCAATATAAGCAGATTACCCCTCAGAATCTCCTTTATTGACTTCATAAAACAAACCTTGAGCTTGAGTAGTCACGAGAGTAATTCATTGTATTCGTAGATGCGTGGTCTTTTTGTATATTTTATCCTGTTTCTTTTCGATTATTTCAACTTTGAACAATGAGTAAGACAGAAGATATCTTCAATAGTTACGTTATATAATTTTTATATTTTATAATGGCTAGTTGATTGTTTTATAGCAGAAAAAAAGAGACCCACAGGACTCACAATGCTTTCGATTCTCTGGTTGTTCAATGCTGCTGCGAACATGTATGTTAGCATTGAGACGATCTATTATGATTTGGAATACTCTCAGCGATTAAAGAGAACACGGTGAGCCAAGTTGTGGTTCAATGCTTGAATTTCGCGGTTCCAGTTGAAATCGTACTTATGGTTATGGCGTTTGTTCTCAGTTTAATCCAGTTTTTTACTGTATACGGGTTGTGGACAAGAAAGACGTGGTCTTACAAACTTGCGGTGGCCATACCGATTGTAAATTTGATCTTGTATTCTCTAGTGTGTTGTTGATCTTCTCTGCTCCAGCTGAGTTGGAGCTTTCGATAAATTACGGAGCTGTTGGCATTGCCATCGGATTCGTGACTATATACTGGCTTTATCTCAGGCAAGAAAATGTTAAATCCATCTGTTATGCATGAATGAGAAAGCAAGAAATAATCGGGAAGGCTTACTAGAAAAAATGTTGAGATCAGAAATCTATTCAGCCAGCATCATAGCTTTATCCTTAGCATCTTTAGTCACGAACATTGCAGGCACAATGCCTTCCTCATATTTTCCTAATTACGCTACTTCACTTGGAGCCGAGGTGTGGTTCATAGGATCGTTTGTAGCAGCGTTTTTAATTGCAAATGCTGTACTCTCTCAATATTTTGGGAGTTTATCAGATCGCATAGGAAGAAAAAAACTCATCCAAGCTGGATTACTGACAGACGTTTTCTTGGGAACTTTAACAGGATTGATTCAAAACTGGCAGTCTTTAATTATCATACGAGCGTTAAATGGAGTCTCCACTGCAGCAGTGCGTCCAGCTGCAGAAGCATCATTAGTAGACCAGGTTCCTGAAAAACGAAGAGGTGAAGCCACGGGATTCTTCATGACAGCCACAATGATTGGTTGGTTCCTAGGACCCATCTTTGGAGGAACAATCCAATTTTATTCAGAAACAGTTCTAGGATTGCCATTGCATGAAAGCTATCGGATTCCCTATTTCATAGATTCAGCACTCTCAATCATGGCGTTCATATTAGTAAAATGGAAAGTAAAGGAAACCAGAGGAAACAGTTCACAGATAAAAATAAAGAAAACAATGACAGGATTAAATATGGAACTTGATGGATGGGTGTCAAGATCAATAAAGGTCTTATACATTACAAATTTGACTAACGGCTTCGCAGTTGGCTTTATCGCACCAGTTGGTGTTCTATTTCTAAGTACGACTTTTAGTGCTGTTCCACTGCAAATAGGTACAATTTTGTCAGTTTCTGGTTTTGTAGGCATATTGTTCAACTTTTTTGCTGGAAAATTATCAGACAAATGGGGTCGAAAACCTCTAATTGCCATCGGAAGTTTGTCTTCCAGGCTTGCATCCATTGTTTTACCATTCTCAACTGATCTGTGGCAAACAACAGGCATCATGGCGTTTCGATCACTGGGCATAAACGTCGCAATGCCTGCCTCAAGAGCTTTAACAGCAGATTTAGTTCCACAGAAAATAAGAGGTAAACTATTTGGGAGATTTGCTGCCTTCTTTGAGACTGGTATGATTGCAGGAGCACTCCTTGGTCCGTGGCTCTTTTATCTATTTCAATCTCAAGAATTTCACGTCAGTCTGTTTTACGATTTGATCATTAAAGGGAGTGGCATTCCATTTTTCATAAGCGGAATAATTGGGTTAATAGCTTTGATATTACTTCTTGTCTTTGTTAAAGAACCAGCCTCAATGAGAAGTAAATCGGAATCGCGCGTGCGATCTTAACATAATTATGTTAAGATGCGTAGTCAGTCCAAACGTTCCGGCGCGAAATATGCGCGTTTAAGAAATTGGTTTCACTTTTACTGCTCTTGGACCTTTTGGACCTTGCTCGATCTCAAACTCTACTTTTTCTCCTTCTGTTAGGATGCTCTTACCCTGTATCTCCGAGCTGTGGACAAAGACCTCTGTTCCGTCGTCGGCTTCGATGAATCCGTAGCCTCTTAACCAGCTTTTCACTACACCTGTTGTCAAGTTCTTCACCTCTTTTACACATGTGTTCTGTTACAATTGTTCATACCAACTTATTAACATAGTTTTTACATCGCGCAGACACGAGATTTGCGATTAAGGGGGGAAATGAATCAAAATGAATAATACAGAATTTGTTAAGATCGCGAGCCCGAGCACGATGCAGATATGATTAAAATCCAATTTGGTAAGAAAAGCAGAGTCACTCTGAGGGTTTCCTCAGTCCAATCAGAGACAGCCCACCGATAAAAACCATCGATCATTATACTTACTATCATTCAAACGAGTCGAAATTGATATTAGAAACTTATGAGATATCACATGATTGAGGAGAGATGAGAACGAGATATTATTCAGTACAAACCATTTTTCTGTTGATTGGTCAAGAGAAATTGAGGTGAGTAGATGGGAATTTTAGATAGGTTTTCTAAGCCGCCAAACGTGGAAAAATTAAAGGAGAAGAAGGATTTTAAAGGATTGATAAAAGCTCTTCGCAACAAATCTGTGGGCGATAGGGCAGCTGAAGCATTGGTAGAAATGGGTGCGGAAGCAGTTGAGCCTTTGATAAACGCGTTCAGGGGATATAGTGCGAAGAATCTTTCTGGTTACGCTTCCATCTTGATTAGGATTGGAGAGCCAGCTGTTCAGCCATTGATAGAGGCGCTTCTCCGTGATCGAGGCAGGATCAGGGATGTGCGTAGACAAGCAGCGATGGCGCTTGCTGAAATCGGAGATGAGCGAGCAGTCAAATCCCTGTGCTGGGCACGCCAAAAAGAGCCCACTATGACTGGAGCAAGAGAATTTCTCATACCGGCTTTACTCAAAATCGCTAAGCCATCTTATCAAGCACTCCTTGAAGCGCTTAAAGATGGTGACAAAGACACAAGGTCAGGTGCCATCGACACTTTAAATGAGGTCGCTGCTGAGAATAAGCTCAATGCCAACGCAGTAGAACCACTAAGCCAAGCTCTAAAAGATAAAGATCGTTTGATTCGAATGGGAGCAGCAAAGGCACTTGGAGCAATAGGGGATACAAGGGCAATAGAACCACTCATTCAAACCCTTAAAGATGAAGATGTAACAGTGCGTCAGAACGCTGCATATGCCCTTGGTTACATTTATGACGAGCACGTTATCGACCCGTTGAAAATGGCTCTCAAGGATTCCAGCTGGTTTGTGCGCGACGCGGCAAAAGCATCCCTTAAACAAGTCCAAGATAAACTATCAAAGTAATGTTATAATGGTTTTGGGGCTTTTCCTTCAATCCAGAAAAGAAGACGATTTCAACTTGAGAAAATGGGAAGACGAACACAGACAATACATGAAGGAAGTTCCAAGATTCAACTTCATACTTGGATTATGGAGAGGGTTTAAGAGAGGATAGGTGACCCTAGAAATGGGAATATTTGATGGTTGGAGAGAAAGAGCCAAGAAAGCATGGGCTGAGAAAAGTAAGAAAGAACAGGCTAAAATGCTTCGGGAATTGAATAAAGACTTTAATAAAGCACTTAAGAAAATCGCCAAGACTCCAATCAAGTTCAATGTCTCTCAGAATGGGGTATTGAGCGGGATTGAGACGAATAACGGTGTTCACATAGCCTCGTACACGACTCTGATTCCTTACGTAGGCAAAATTAAGGGGCACTCTCCAATTGTTCCTATAACATGCTTCTGTGGCACCTTTGTTGAGAAGCCGATACCGTCCTCGGTTTTCGTGAAAGAAATTAGGGTTGGCTTACGTAAGCAGTACTTCTTCTTGCCCTATGTAAACATGCCTAAATTCAGCGCAAAGAGCCTCTACAAAGAGAAGCATAACTGGAATCCCCTGATAGAACGTCTAAACCAAGACAATAAGCTGCGCGGCTCACTGAAAAAACTACCAACCAAAACCTGGATGATACTAGACGAGTCACAACCTCACGGTAGACGTGTCACCTATCTACCCTTTCAGATAGACGATAAAGACGACAATTATAACACGGTTTGTCAAACCATTCCATACAAGGATAAAAGCCTCGTTACTACACGTCACATGATAGATCCAGCGCAATACAAACGTATCGAACACGCAGTCAAGACAATTCTCAGGATACGCGAACACATAATAGATTATGGCTATGATCAGCCTACGACTGGGCAGGTCCCACAGCCATGGGCCAGCACAATCCTAG
>JAUVYS010000087.1 GCA_030602965.1 Candidatus Bathyarchaeota archaeon
AGATTGGGCAAATTCAAGCAATGGCAGGAAAGGCGTCAGTAGAATACGTGCAGAAAGCCATTGAGCTAGCGTTGGACAATGAGATTGACGCGATTGTAACTGCACCAATAAACAAGGAGGCTATGAATAGAGCTGGATTAATTATTCCGGACACACTGAGATACTGGCGGAATTGACAAACACCAAAAACTACGCGATGATGCTAATAGCAGGATTATTGAGGGTAATTCACGTTACCACTCATGTCTCTTTAAGAAAAGCATGTGATTTAATCAAAAAAGATAGAGTGCTGAAAACCATAAAACTAGCTCACAATGCATTGCTTGATCTTGGCTTTGAGAATCCGAGGATCGTTGTTGCTGGTCTCAACCCACATGCAGGAGAGGGCGGACTTTTTGGAAGAGAAGAAATAGAAGAGATTTTACCAGCAATAAACTCTGCAAAGAAAATGGGAATAAATGTGGATGGACCATATCCGCCAGACACAATCTTTCTTAGAACCAGTAAGGGAGAGTTCGATGTTGCTGTAGCTATGTATCATGACCAAGGTCACATAGCTGCGAAGATGGTGGGTTTCTCAACAGGAGTCAACTACACAGTAGGTTTGCCTATAATACGAACATCTGTTGACCATGGAACCGCTTACGATATTGCAAGATCAAGATCCGACTCAGCCGACCCGAGAAGTTTAATCGAAGCGAAAAAACTAGCAACGAAATTAGCCAACCAATCAGCCAAGCCATAAACCAAGATTAAAAAGTATAAAAAAACAATGGCAATATTAGAGGAAGACAACATCAAAATTGAAGTAAAAATACTCAATGAATAACTGATTTAACTCGCACACATGAATAATGCATTATAGTTGGAAGTAGGGTGAAGCACAAGTCTAAAGATATGTTTTCATGCCCTTTCTAGGCTGAGATCGTAGTGCGAAAGGCTAGGGGTCTGTTACCATTTCCTGTCTATTCGATCGATCACCTTATACTATTCTTAAGGGATTTTGCGGTTCCTCAATTAGACAAGGGTATAGCGATAATGATCGAGAATTACTATGTGTCTCAAAAATCGAAATTACTAATGGGCTTTGATAAAGAAGTGAAGAATTTGAAGAATGTTTTAGCTGGCTATTAATTTATGTAAAAAAAGTTTAGGAAAAAGTGAAATAGTTCAAGTAATCTAAATTTCCTAAACCGTCTAATAAGAAGGATGAAATTGACTGTAAGTTGTATAATGTTTGATCTTGATGGAGTGCTAATAAACTCCGTGGACGCTTGGTTCAAGTCGATTCGCGACGTCCTAAAAAGCTTCATGTTCAAACCGCCATCTGACAAAGAGCTTCACTCGCTTCTAGGGATGGAAATATCTGATATCATTGACCGGTTTGTGCCAAATAAGATCGAAAAACGCGAGGAGAAAGTACGTACAATCTTTTTATCCGTACAAAAACGTATGGAAACTCTTGTTTCATCACATTACATCAAGGAACATGAAGGAGTAAAGGAGCTTCTCTGGAATCTGAAGCAAGATGAAAAGAAGATAGGCTTAGTAACGAGTGCAAACAGAATTTTCGCTGAAAAAGCGCTTAAACATTTCAACATAGAAAGATTCTTCGATGCAATAGTCACAAAGGACGATGTGAAGAATAAGAAACCTCACCCAGAACCCGTGCTCAAAGCAGTTGAGCTATTGGGATGTAAACCAGAAAACTGCTTCTTCGTAGGAGACGCAGAAACTGATATAATCGCTGGCAAAACCGCAAGTGTCACAACTGTCCTCTATAACAGCAGTGGAAAAAATGTAGCAAAGATGAAAACACAACCAGACAACGTAATAACCAAGCTAAATGAGATTCTAACCCTAATCTAAGCGTATAATCCAGTGTCAATTCAAGCTTAAGTATTGGTAGTCGGGGGGATACCACTCACTCAGACAGAATTTATACCACTTTTTTTAGAAATATGAAAGAAAAATGGTAGTCGGGGGTAGCTTAAAACACTCATTCGCACTTTCATTCTTTTTATGTTAAATTTGTGTTTAAGTTATTAAGCATAAGCTTGATTATTTATTTTTTTTAAACATTTTGTTTTTAAAAAACAAAAATTTCGGTTTACTGCAATAAACCGATTTGATATTTTGATACTTTAAGAAATTTTTAAAATTTTTAAAAAAATTCGAAAAATTTTTTTTCGAAAAAAGGAGAGTCTTCAAAAGGCTCCACAAATAATCGCGATCGATCGGGTCAAAGAACGTTCGGTTGATCCGAATCACTGAACCGCTTAGGCTCTCATGAATAGCGCAAGGATTTTGGAACAGTGTGATCTTAGGACTTAGAGTGTTCGTATCCCCAGATGACAAACCCCAACCCTGTTAGGATAAAGATTATGAATGCTAAGTATGCGGGTAACGGGGCGTCCGTGAGATTCCGAGACATACATCCCCAGAGTCCCAATACAGAGAAACCTGAAACAATCAATAACACGCCCAGAGTCTTCTTTGACAATGTGACCATTCTTTATCCTCCTCGGCATTAATATTTCAATTAACGTTCATTTATAATTTTTGAATCTAAATGTGCTTAAGAGTTAACAGAACCTTTTATAAATTCTTTATAAAGCTTATATTTTTAAATGTGTGGGAAAAATGGCTTCAAAAATCCTAAGAGATTCAATTATTCGACTTATTGTTGTTATTTTATTTTTTGGTGTGGCTTTTTACATCAATTCCAATGGCAACACAATGGTTACTGTTAGTACTTTCCTTGGGGTTATGGGTTTTCAGACACTGGTTTTTATGTTTATTTTTAATCAAATAAAGGATGAAATAAAAAACTTATCAGATACACTACAAAAAACATTGGATAAATTATCCAGAGAACTATCGCAGTCAAAAAAGAACCAGTAATTTTGCACACGCAAGCCAAAAAACACAGCGAAATACACAGATTAATCTTTAAGCGTAAAACAAATTTCATCTATATATGTCAATTAAATTTTAACTTCTTTTGCGATCGTACGCACGATATTTATTAAGTATAGGTATGGAAGCTCTGTTAACTTCTAATGGGATAAAAAGAAGTGTTAACCATCGTGGGATGGAGAAGATTATGAAAATATTGACTATACACTGAAAAATATTTGTAAAAATATTTGTATATTGAATATACAACTCCTGCAACTACGATAATAAACAATATTAATCCAAAAATATTAACTAATGAAATGTATGGATTAGAACTAAAGGCTTCCCAAGAACTTACATAATATGTTATAGCTCCAAATAAAATAAATACCGAATATGTTTTGAGATTTTTCGATTTTTTACAATATCATTGATTCTAGGGGGAATAGGAAAAAGTAGTGTTTATCTCCCCGCAGGACTCTTTTTTACTACACTCCAAATAATATTTTAGCCACAACGCCAGCTAAAGCAGTTGCGACGATTGCTAAGATGGCCATAATCCATTTCTGGTTGGTTTTCAAGGTGTTCACTGTAAGTATGAGATCGTTCACTGTAATCATGAGAGTGCTTAGTTTAACATCTAACGTCTTAATGCTGGGGTTCTTCTTCTTTTTCTCAGGCAAGAATCTTTATCCTCCTTCTCGTTTTTCGATAATCGCATTTTTTAACTGAACTCGACCAGTAGTGGATCTTGAGTTAAGTTCATTGTGATCGTATTATACAAATTATATAGCTAATAGGCAGATTTCTGTTTATATATAAATCGGTCGATCCTTCTCGTACCCATCTTTCGTTCAGTAGGTCTTCTGAAACCTAACTGTGAAGATTAGATCACGACTGCTCAATCTAACGTTGTCTTCCTCAATAGCCTCTTGGCTATAGGATGATCAATCTGATGGAGAATCAAGATCCATAATTCCTTACCCTTCTCATTTATATTCTGCCACTGCTCAGAAACCTGCTGAAGCGTCTTCTCACTAACTTTAATGATTTTTTTTGCTTCTACATCGTGGCCTAGAAGGTCCTTCTCACGCATCTTTACATGTACTTTGAAAACTTGTGGCTGGGCCTCAATGTGTTCTTTGTTGTTGGTAAAAGTATTGAGGATGGTCTGGGGGTTGCCTGAAGGAGAAGAAATTAAACTACAATATGTCTGTTATAGAGAGGTTATAGGCACAGATTGGGCAGGTAACCCAAGGAAAAGCTCTCATAAAGGGCTTTTAGTTTTCACAAATGATAATTTAATATTCATGCAGCAAGAAGGTGCGTGGAGTTCAAGTTATAGTCAAGCTTTAAGGATTCCTCTTGAATATGTTTCAGGCATTACTTCTGGAGGGTTTTTAGTAAAACATGTTGTTATTACAACAAGTCTTGAAGGCGCAACTAGAAACGAATTCTATAATTTTAAGCGTGTACTAGATCAATCGATGACTATTGAAGAAGTTAGACAGGAGATTGAACAATTAATTAAAAAAGTCAGAGTGGAAAAGAAACATTTAGCTCAGGAAGCACTAGCTAAAGGAACCATTCCTCAAATGATATTCTGTAAATATTGTGGAGTAAGAAACAAATCTGATTCTTCGTTTTGCGCCAATTGCAAAGCAACACTAACCTGAATTGATACTAGACAAACCAGATGTAAAAAAAATTGTCCTGCTTAAAGCACACGCTAATCCTTCAATCTCTTCATCGTTTTTTCGCGGCTTCCTGTCTTTACTTCGCTTAAAAGCCTAACAAGATTATCGTCGAACGATGTGACAGGAACGGCTACAAACAACTCGTCGTTAGGCTCAACAACACCTTTCTCCGCGTACGCTTTCTTCCATTCCTTGTAAAGATTTTTAAGGTCGAGTAAACTCCACTTCCAAGCCCCATGCCTACATAAAACACCAAGCTTGGTCTTACCAAACGTAGCGTACTCTCTAACCCACAAATCCCAAATCTCATCTACTCTATTTTTCTTCTCCTCTACTTTCTCTCTCTTTTCTTCTTCACGCGGTGGTATAAGACCTGGTATAACTAGACCTGGATCTTGGTCCCAAACAACATACCAGTCCTTGTCGCAGTGGGGGCAATGCATCTTTATACTAAACTTGCCGGGTTCCTCCTGACAATAGTATGGAACAATATTTCCCGCAACTGGCCATTCCTTTGTCTCGTTTCTCCCTCCACAGAACGGACAGGAAACAATTTTACCCATATTATCCCCATGGTTAAGGGTCGTTATTTTAACATTCTTCTGGTGAAGACTAAGACGAATAGTGCCATGAGGAAGGCTCCTATGAAGGCCTCAATTGTAGAAACTAACTTTGCCCACCACAGCAGTTGGTAGCCCTCGTAGCCCAGAGATGTGAATGAGCCGATGCTAATGTATATGGAAGACAAAAACCTCTCCAGTGATATTATAGTCGTCGCGGGCGATAATGGTTGATGTCCAAACATGTATATGATGGAGAAAACGATGATGATGGCTACAGTTGAAGAAAATATTCTCAAGGGCTTCTCTCCGTAACCGCATAGCAGTTTGAAGATCCAGGATATAATTAGATGAAATCGTTGTTTCTTTATTTGAAACTGTTTTTCCCTCATCATGATCTCACTATAGAGGAAGTCACCAGATTCTCTGTAAGCACCCTCATTCTCCAAACTTCGCTTGATATTTCGGTATATTGTTTCTGCTCTCTTAAAATCTTCGATGTTTTTCGCTTTCCGCTCCTCCGGTACCACATATCTCTTGAATAGTCTTTCTCCAAAAAAACTAATGTAAT
>JAUVYS010000047.1 GCA_030602965.1 Candidatus Bathyarchaeota archaeon
GATAGAAATCGTCCGCACACTCCTTTCTTTCATCTTTCAAATACTATTTTTTGGAAACTGGTTCCTAAAAAAGGAAAAGAAACAGTCTTATTAGAAACTAAAACAATTGGTTCTGCTGGAGAGCTTAATGACTTAGTTTTAAATGCTGAGTTAGATCAAACCGTATTTGATTTATTAAAAGATGAAAGAATAAACGAGCAATTAGAGTTAAAGTTAGATGAGATAATAAAAGAAGGATTAATAAAAAGATTAGAATATAATAATAAATTTGAGCATACAATATTATCTAACTCTGAATCTGATAAAATTAAAGACAGTATAGAACATGAGCAGAATGGAAAGAAAATACCGGTAATACCTCCAAAGAAGATGAAACAAGTACAATTAAAAAATGTGGGTAGTTTACAACCAAATCCTTTTGTAAATTATTTGAACATGCTTCATAGTAGAGATGCAAATAGCGAGAACCTTGCTGAGTCACTTGCCACTAATCCTTTTACCGGAATGATACATGTATCACATCCGCTTACAGAGAAGATTGAAGAAATATTACAAGGTGACCAAAAACAACATGTGATTCTCACCGGGCACGCAGGTGATGGAAAAACTACGATTGCTGTAGAACTTTTTAAGAGATTTCATAATATTAACCTTGAGAAACCGTTGAAAGAAGGCTTATCACGCCGTGAGGACTTGGGCTCAAAAAATAAAATGGTCTCATTAATTAAAGACTTAAGTGAGTGGTCTTTAGAAGATCGTATGGGTCTTATTGAAGAGATGCTCGAAGCTGATGATAATCGCTTCTTCTTAATTTCTAATTCCGGGACATTGTTAGATTCTTTTTGTAGTTTTGAGCAAAAAGAGGGGAGAGATTGGATAAATACTGAAAGCGAAATACTTAAAGTGATTGATACCGTTCTACCTCTCCCGTGGATCTTTCGTAAAAACTCTTTTGTTATCATTAATCTATCGATGGTAGATAATCTTGGTGTAGCAGAGCAAATTTTTAAGCGTATAATTAACACAGACTGCTGGGAAACTTGTAAAACGAAGGATTGCCAAAAGGTATGCCCAATTCATCGTAATGTGGAGCTGATTAAGCAAAATGAGAAAGTTGTACTTGAGCGTTTATTCTTGGCGTATCGAAGAATGTACGAATATGGGACACGTTTTACATTACGACAATTAACTGCACACTTAGCATACATGATTACTTCAGGGCTTAACCATCAGGACATTGAAAAGATGATGCAGAAGGCTACTCCGCCATTAATGAGCAAATTTATGTTCTTTAATCGGTTTTTTGGTGATACCGGAGAGGAGATTGATGGTTCTGCCCGACAATTACAAGCTGTTAGGGCGATTAGGGGGGAAGATTTTGGAACACGAACCTGCCCAACATGGGAACGACGTCTTTGGATGCAGAGTGAGCACTTGGCATCTAAATTGAAGGCAAAAGGTTGTGTAGATGAATTTGAGGATTTACGGCAATGTGGTGCGCAAATCAATTGTGATGATGGCATACCTAATTTTCAAGCCCGCAATCAGGTGCGCCGAATGCTTTACTTTCTTCATGATTTTGACAAACAAGACAATAATGCATTTATAAAAACTTTTTTAAATTCGTTAATGATTTTAGATTTTGCATCTTGGCAGATTCAATCTGATGAAAATTTACCCTTTAAAGTCAACGAAATAAAAAAACAAATTCTTCACGTTATTCAAGAACACTTTACCGGAGTAAGATTGCCGGAAGGAGTTACTTCTGACCACGATTTATTTATTACTTTAAATCGGAGATCTAAAGAAGTTCGTCAGAGCACACAAATAGTATTAGCACGTTTTTCAGATGATGATTTTAATCTTCGCCTTTGTGAAAAAGACAATGGTGTCGGGGGAACCAGACGCGAGCTTGTATTTGAAGGACGAAAGGGAAGAGTGGATGCGAAACTGTCTCTTAGTTTACCTTTTTTAGATTATGTGATGATGAGAAATTTTGGAGAAGTAGGACAAAATCTCAAGACTGCTTATGTTGATAGATTGGAAAGTTTTAAGGGAAAATTACTTAGCCAAATAGATTCTACACAAGAAAATGATATTATGCTCATACGACTTCGTACTAATCATACTTTCCGCCGCCAGATTTTTACAGTGCGGAATAACACGCTGGAGGTAATAGATGGTTGAACAATTTCCACCAATCAAAATAGAAAATTTGAGGAAGGGCGGCGAAGATCGTAATCCTGCTGTACAGCTCTTTGGGCGTCGTTTTTTTGCTGACCAAACGGTTCAAGAATTATTGAGTGAATTTTTACTTGTTGCCTCATCTATCAAAAAGATTAATAGCGCCAGAATTCCCATAGATCAAGTATTTCCGGATTTTAATTTATTACTCAACTGGCCGGGAGAAACACCTTTAGAATACGCAGCTAAAGCCAGACTAAATCTCAAGCTATTTTCTTTTTTGGGAGCTTCCAAATTAGAAACACGCCACAAAAGCCACCAGCAACACTATCGAAAACTTCTCAATTTACTTGCGAGCCCTGAGAAATTAGTGAGAAGCGAATCAATGGATACTACAGAAGTTCTTCGTACACTGGAAAATCTTTTTCTTGGATTTCAAGGTGTGGGGGGTCAGAGGACATGGTGTGCTCAAGCATTCGTTCCAATTGCTAGAGAAATGATTTGCGCTGAAACTATATGGAATGACACACAAGTAAAAAGAGAAAAAGTAAATGATTGGGATGATATTATTAAGCGCTTTATTTATTTTTTCTCTTTAAGCCGTCATCGCTTTCTTGCGCGAGGGGGAGAACTTCTTTATCTACAGATATGCAACGCCCTTAGACAAGAGGAAGAAACACTCATAAACTGGGCTCAAAAAAATGGGCTCAGTTTTTCAAACCGTGAATCATCCCCATTAAAACTCCACAATGCCTTGAAGAATGCAATTAATTTTGTTCTAGATGCATGTCCGGATACCATAGGTAAATTAGCCGACTTTATTGATACCGGAATTGAATCAGAGACTGCTGAACTTACCGAATATGATAGAAAATCTGGAGAACCTCGTTTTACACGATGTGGATGGTGTCCAACTGAGAGCTGGCCTGAAGGTTTTTTATTTGCTGTTGAGATGCTGCGAATTTCGGAAGCTGCTATTGATCCGATAGAGCGTTTAGAACTTATGGAAGTAGCCTGTGCGATGCAAGTGCTCCGTAGTCTGTGTGCACAAAGTGCCCGTTATGTTGGTTGGGTTCAAGAACGGAAAAAATACAGTGGTCCATTAAATTATGTGTGGGCAATTTCTGATCCTACTGGGCACAATAATGCATTGAAACAAATTTCGAAGCGCTGTGTAAATAATATTCAAAAAATGATTTATGATGCAGTCCGGAATTCCAACATTAAGTCTGTTTTAGAAGAACAAAAAGCAGATGATGATGAACATGGCATAAAGTGGAAAGATCCATACAGAGAAGTAGATACTCGATATGGCCATAAATTATTTCTTACCTTATCTAAAAGAATTGGTTTAATTGTTCCAAAGAGAGGAGCAGGGGCACGATTTATTTTAAATGACAAATTAATCAGGTTTCTTGTGATGTCCGTGATTAGACCCGGTGAACGAATGCGATACAATACTTTTAAAAATTTAATTTTTGCCCACTACGGTATAGCCCTTGATAGAGAAAAAATTGGACAGGCTTGTGAGTGGTGTGGCAGCAGAAAACTTTCTACGCTTGGCGAAGAATCGGACGCATGGTTTATTCATATGCTGGAAGCTTCTGGCGTACTGGTGCATCTATCAGATGCACATTCATTGGTTGTAAATCCTTTTAGTAATGGAGACGATAAATTATGATATTTTTTGCAGATTCTGTTTTAAAACATATTCGTAAACAAGTTGAAAGGCATCTACTTCAAGGTGGTGTAAACAATAAGCTTCTTATTATGATGCCCAGCATACCTGCTTTAGCTGCGTGCACGATAGGGAAACAGCTTGAAGGGTATTGCACTGGTCAAGAAGAATTAACATTGCCAATTATCAAGATTTCAAAAGACCTCTACTTTGATTGGGAAAACTCCAATGACCCCAATATTCATCATTATAGTGAGGAAATTGCGAAAAAAGGGTGGAATGATGCACAAGGAAATCTTACTAGTTATCGAAATCTTTTAAACAAAAAAAATGGTCTTTTAATTGTGCTTCTGATAGGTGTAGATAGGGTAACTGATGCTTCGAGTCTTTTAGATGTCCATCATTGTGATTTTAATACAATTTGGGAAGATCTTGACAAAAATTTTTCTTCATGGATAAAACAATTATTCGACAGGTCGTTTATAGGCTTTGAAGAGGAGACAGTTATTCACTTTAACTATATTCTTATTTCACTTATTAATAAAGGTTTATCTGATATTCTTCAAATTAGCACATTGTTAGAAGAACTTGATCTTAGTACTGCTCAGGATGGAAGGGATGCAGAGCAAATATTATTACAAAGTCTTAATAGATTTGGACTTCCTTTGTTTATTGGATACAAATTTACAAACCAAAAGTCATTCGGCCCCTATATTGATGATGCAATCGCCTTTTTTACTTATAACGCGTTTTTAGAAGAACGATCTCGCAACAAAGCATTAAAGAATATAGAGAATTTTATAGAAGGTAACAGTCTTGGAGATTTATTCCCCCAGAGCGATCGCGAACCTTTTAAGAGTGATGAAGACTTTATAAATGGTATTAAGAATTACATTGAATCTGGAGATGAAAATTTAGGTAAAAAACTGAAGAAATGTGATTTTGTTACTATACGCGATCGTATACTTAATTATAAACCGGAAAAACCGGATAAGGATAATAAACCTGCAAAACTCGCTAAAAAATTATCCGGAAGCCCTGTCGAAGTTATTCTAACAGCATTATGGAGCACCTTTGCAGAATTTAAAAAAATTATATCAGAATATGGTAATTATAAGCATGAAATCTTAAAAGAAATTAATATTAAATCAATCCTTTTCAAACATGACTGTAGCGGTGATACTCCTGACGAACGCAAGGAAAGTGCTCTTGCATATCTTTCTCGGTTATTGGGTGGGCTTGATCTTCTCGTTGAAGAACGGATTGATTTAGAAAAAATTAATATAGATAAAAACCGTATCGAGATCCACTCTACATTATTCCGCGATGATCTGGATTGTCAGTTTGCTAGGACATCAGAGCCCTACCTTCAGTTTTTAGTTACTCTTGTTGGAGAAGATTTGGAAAAACCTGCTCAGAAAATGTTTGCCTGGAGATTGCCTGAGATTGAGCCATATCGAATTGCTGATGAAATATTCCAAAGAATTGCACGGGAGATGAAAAACATTGAAGGTTATTGTTTGCCAGTTTTTAACATTTCCTATTTTGAGGAACTTATGCTAGCTAAAGATGACGAAGAAACTTGCCGAGTGCTTTTACAATGCATAGATAATGAAGGAAATTGTATTTTTAATTTGTTAGACGTTTCAGATATCAATAAAAAAGATCCTCTTTTAGAATATATAAATAAACTAGCAATACAATATGACGGTTTCATTCAAAAAGCAGCAAAAAATGGACTTCATAGTGTATTTGATGACACATGGGACAAGCTTAGGCAAGCTTACGAACAAGCTTTTGATGCTTACTTGACTAAACCAGAATGTTCAAAAAGCCCTTTAGCAACCTTGCTGTTTCGTTCTTTTCTCATTATCCAACAACGAAAAGATATCAGTAATCAAATATGGCCATGGGAGCCATATGAAAAAGCAGGGATAATCACTGTGGTTCATCCAGCTTTATTGGAAATGCTACAATCACAAGCGATATACTTATTTACATGTTTTAATACATTAGCTGTTCGTGAGTTGAAAGCACTTGGATCAAAAAAATTTCAAGATAGCTTATGGCAGAATTATGTCGACCTTGCGAAAATTCAAATGCCTCTTTGCGGTCTTATTAAAAGCGAAAATAGAATATTGGATACGGATATTCGTGGAGGGAATCTTATTTACCGAATTGGTAATATCGAAAATTCAGAAGCATCACTCACTACGCGGTTATTGTTAAGATATGATGAATTCAACGAAGTCGATATTAGCGATGCCGATATTTTTCGTCAAACCCGAGAATCAAAGGTTTACTACAATATATTACGAGATTATCGTAAACTCCATCCTCATGCTAATGATGGTTTGAGTCTGGCTATTTATCAGAACAAAGATATTCAACCAATTATTGCTGCAGTAGATCAATATTTGAAAGATGTTTGCAACGAAGAAGATAATTCATCAAGAAAATATTTTATGTCAATTAGTGTGTTTACAGAATCAGCCGATGATTCAAGTGTTTCTCGATGGATAAATCAATGGAAAGAACGTTGGGAAACATCAGAGGTGCAAGAATCACCATCACATTACCAAAAAACAACTATGTCAATTGCTCATAGGATTGTATCTTCAAAAAATAATTATGTACAATTTAAGCAAATCGTAAAGCAGGGACTTGAAGTCGATATAATGTTTTTAAGTAACTTTATAGGTGCTGGCATGAGAGGGAATGAATTTGAGGAAGTTGAGCCATACGATGTAACTACGCGTACATTAAAATTTCCTATATTGGAAAAATCTTTTTGTGCTATTGGAGATCCTGGTAAAAATCTACAGCGTGCACGAATCTTAAGCAATCGTCAATTTAGTTTAACTACTCGTTATTCGGAACTATTGGCTCGATTGAAGAACCGAGAGACTCCACAGAATACACACCATGTTGTATTAGGCTTTGGCGATTT
Organism: Candidatus Bathyarchaeota archaeon; assembly: GCA_030602965.1. GTDB lineage: Archaea > Thermoproteota > Bathyarchaeia > RBG-16-48-13 > JAGMEO01 > JAGMEO01. The sequence continues at coordinate 6,813 of JAUVYS010000047.1, forward strand.
TTTCCCCTGGCAAGGAGTTATTGATGAACTACACAATCATGCAGAATGGGTTATTTGCATCGATCCAAACATTGACGAAAAGCTAATTGCTCAAAAATCCAATGATCTATTAGAGGCAGAGATGAGAGAAATTATTGGTTTTGGTTCAGGGGTAGGATCACACGGAGAGGATAACTATACTATTTCTACTGAACAGTTTCACCTTTCAGATGTATTACATAGCTTAACTGCATCAATTGGCGAACTATATGCTGGCTGGGCCAATTCCTATAAAGAGGTTGCTCAAAGTATCTTGCGAGAATCTCGCCGATTATCAGGTCTTTCATTGGTGAGAGCAACTGGTCTTGGTGAATACATAAGAGATTTTATGGCTTATGCTCTTACCCGTAAGCTTATTTCTGCAGATGAAAACGTGCTATGTGACCAACTCGTATCTCTTGATGCTTACCGGCATTGGTTTGACTCTGCTGAATCTAAAACTCGGCCCGATCTTCTATGGGTCGTTGCGCAAGTTGGGAATGATCAGCGAATTCATCTCGACCTAAAACTCATTGAGTGTAAACTAGCAAAGATGTCAGATGTACATTTAGATAAAGCGCAATTGCAGCTCAAAAATGGATTGCAGCATTTAATTGAAGTATTTATGCCACGCCGTGATGATAATAGCATTGAAGATGATAGGCCTGACCAACGTTATTGGTGGTTACAGCTTCATCGCTTAATTGCAAGTAAGGCAAAAATCATTGGTTATGATCAAGGTAGAGTTTTAACAGCGTTGGAACGTATGGCAGAAGGTGACTATAGTGTTAAATGGGGGGCATCTGCAATTACTTATTGGACAGACCAAAAGAATATTTCACTTTCACTTAATGCGATTTGGCCATTTTTCTTTGAGGGTCAAGAATTGGATATTGGCGTAGTATATGCAGGGAGTGATTTTGTACGGGACCTATGCACATCAAAAATTTCTGAAACATTGCCTTGGGGTAAAAAGATGATCCGATTTGATTCTGTTATTCAAAAACCAAGCTCAAAGAAGGATAAAAAAAGCGTAGAAAGTGGAACAAAGGAAAAAGATGATTCTGGCAAGACAGATGTAAGTCGTTTTCCTGAGCCAAGTAAAACTGTTGTATCTATTAAACCTGAAATAGCACCTAAAGAGCAAGATGCTAAAATTGATATTGAACTTTCAATTCCGCAAAGAATATTATTAGGTAAAACCATAAATGGGAATAGAGATATCTATTGGGAATTTGGGCATGATGAATTGAATAATCGACATATGCTTATTTTTGGTGCCTCAGGTATGGGGAAGACTTATGCAATCCAATGTCTTCTTTGGGAACTTGGCCGTACGGGAGAAAATTCTTTGATAGTAGATTACACAAATGGTTTTTTTGATAGCCAGTTAGAATCAGAAATTAAAACATTACTTCGACCTGTCCAACATATTATTCAGAAAGAACCGATTGCTATCAATCCTTTTAGACAACAAATGGTAAATATTGCAGGAGAGTTTACACCCGAAGGCTTTGTAAGTACCGCACAGCGGGTAAGTGGTGTTTTTTCAGAAGTGTATAATTTTGGCGATCAACAGAAATCTGCTCTATACCAGGCTATAAAATCATGGTTAGAACTTAATACTAATAAGTGCATGGGATTATATAATCTAATACCACGTCTCAAAGAGATTCAAGAGCAAAAAGGTGTAACTGGAACATCTGCAGGAAGCGTAATTAGTAAGATTCAGCCATTTGTTGATCAAAATCCTTTTGGAATTGAAGATCAAGAGAGTTGGAATAAAATATTTAATGACTTTGAACATCGTTGCCATATCATTCAATTGGCAGGATTTGCAAAAGATGCCGCACGTTTAATTACAGAGTTTTTACTTATAGACCTTT
>JAUVYS010000072.1 GCA_030602965.1 Candidatus Bathyarchaeota archaeon
CTTTAATCCCTCAGCGTATTTTAAAGCCCTTATACACGGCTGGGGTTGCAAGAACAAAACTCTCTTCAATTCCATATTCAAAGACACCCATACACATTAAAGCAAAAGAAGAGGGGTTAGTCAGCAATAAACAAGTATTACAAGTGGCTTACGTTGTACAATAGCTAACCTAGATTTTTCCCTTACAAACTTTTACAAGACTAATTATCTTTATTTTGTTAGCATATCAGTAATAAAAAGGTTATTTCGATCGATCGATTCTAGTAGATTGTTAAATTACAATCAAGAAATTAATAGTCAAGTATACTCTGATAAATTATAATAGCTTGAATTGATTAGATTTTTTGTGTGTCAAAATTAGGAAGAAAACAAAGGGAGAGTATTGTCAGATTCTGTTCAAATGACTGGACAAAGGAGGGCATTACTTGTTGGAATAAATCATTATCTCGATGATTTCATAGGTAATTTGCATTACTGCGTGAATGACATTACAGAGCGCAATGAAGTTTTATCTGATAATGTTAGAGGTAATTTTACAACACAACCTCTTTATTCGGAAATATCTGAGAGGAAATTTATTCCAACTAGAAGTAATATTATGTCATGATTACAATTACTTTCGAGTAACTCGGAGAGAAATGATAGTATTCTGTTATATTTTGCTGGACATGGTTTTAAACAAGGAGGAAAGAATTATTTACTTCCAGCAGACGTACGTTTGAATGTTCTTTCGGAAACAGCAATAGAAATCAAATGGGTTAAACAAATTCTTAAAGAATCTCTATCAAGAAAAAAACTGTTAATAATAGATGCTTGCCATTCAGGTTTTGGGAAAGGACGAACACAAGCTTTACCGACGTCGAGATCCTTTCACAACGAAGTATTTTCAGAAGCTAAAGGATTAACAATTATGTGTTCATATAAAATAGATCAGCTTTCTTATGATTATCCTGAAAAAGATCATGGCATATTCTCCTATTATTTATCAGAGGGATTAAAGGATTAGCAGATGATAACGCTGACCACATAATTACAGTCTCAGATGCTTATAGCTATGTTTCAAAAAAGGTACATGAATGGTCTTTAAAAACCCAACAGTAGCAAAATTCAACATTTGAATATAAAGTGGTAGGGGATTATATTTTTGTTAAAATATCCATAATCAGTATGAAAAAGAACAATACAAGACTTAATATCCAATAGAGGATAGTGAATAATGTTAATTGTTTTATAAATTTTTTAAGTGTTTTTTTTAATCCCATTTTTAACTTTTTCACCTTTTATCTAATAGATTTTTTATTCTTCCAATATATTATTAATCGTACACGGTCTCGACTTTCTAGTGTATGTTGGATAGGTGATTTTAGTGGCTGGATTTATGCTTGAGTTTTTGGCTGGTTACGAATTTAGAAAGAAGAGTGAAGTTTCCAGAAGACTGGGAAATTTGGAGATCCTTTAACAAAGTCCTGGGAAGCAGAAACGCTCTTGCATTGAAGGTTTACTCTGAAATGTTAGAGATGAAAAAAAGAGAAAATCTCAACCAGTGACCTTCAAACGTCGTTAGACGCGCCTAGATACAGCATAAATAAGGCGTGTGGTCACCTAGAAAAACTTGGCCTCGTCAGGGTTGAAAGGTTATACAAGGGGTCAATTGTAATCAACCATTGGCTTTTAAAGAAGAAAGTTTTAGGTGTCCTTCGACTTATACCTTCAGAATACTTCAAAAAGGGAAAATTGGCCTTATCTGATGAAGAAGAAACGGTCTAAAAGATAATTGAAAAATCCTTATCGCACATGTTATCATCAAATTTTTCTTAGTTTTCTCCGTAGTTTACTTCGCATTTTCGGTTTTGAGACAGTTACTTTATCCACTCGTTGAATGGACGCGCCCAACTCCGTTATCTTCTTTTCAATCTCTTTGTAAATTATTTCTTTACCGTCAATCCTTACTCTGCTGATCTGCGTCTTCTCATTCATCTCTTGTGTGGTGATGTCCACCTTCTTTACATTAGAGAGCTCTCCAAGCCTCTTAGCAAACTCATGTATAGGTAATTCATGAGGTTTTAAAACGTCTAGAACGATACGTTTAATCTTAAAAGACATTATCAAAGTTCTCTCGAAAACTACATAAAATATACTGTTTTTACTATATAAGTTATTAATCGATCTTTAAAGCTTAAATGCCCAAAAAAAAGGTTTTTAAGCGAAAAAGATAACATATAATATTCTAGGTTGGTTGGTCGGTCGGTCGCGATCCATAACGCGAATGACAAGTCTTAGTGGTATCGGATCCTAGTCTGGCCTTCTATATTGACATACCGTCATTCCACTGAGACCTTCCATAGACTAATTTACATGGGAATTGAAGCATAAATGAGTAGTTTACCTATTCTCTTTCTTGAACCTCAACCATGTATAAGAGCTTTGAAATATGCCATAGGATTGAAATCCTATTTTAAAGATGCTATCTCATTATGTTTCGGCTATTTAGGGTATTCATTAACCAGGTTGTATGGTTTTGGTGATGAGTACTTTGATAGAATGGTGAAACTAAATTCTGGGGAACCAGATGAAATTCGTAGTTTGATCAAAGATTTTAACCCTGTGATCATTCACAGTCATAACGCTCCGAACACATTGACCTTGGCAGCAACAAGTGCTACTGACAAGATACCTGTGATTCATGATGTACATGAGGTTCTCTCAGTTCATAACTCTGGTTTCAGTGTAAACGATGAAGCAGGCTTTCTAGCTAAATATCGAGCGGAAGAGAAAAAGGCGAATGAGGAGAGCGATGGGCGTATATACGTCAGTGAAGGTATAAAAGACTACATTCATGACCATTATGCTGTAAATGAAAAGGCAGAGATCGTTTTTAGAAATTATGTCTCTGAGTCTGTTATGCCCAAGCATTTCAGGGAGAAGCTTTCTAAAATAGACGGCGAAGTACACATTGCATATATTGGCTGTGTTACTAGTGTTGTTGAAGATAGCCACTACGATCTGAGAAGTATCTTCCAAGAAATAGCAGATAATCAAATGCACATCCATATTTACCCTTCGAGCAACATAATCACTCAAAGCAACGATGATTACAGAGAGCTGGCTGAAGCCAACGAGTTCATACACTTCCACAATCACTTGGACCATAAGAGTCTATTGAAAGAGATCACTCAGTACGACTATGGCTGGGCTGGATTCAACGGTGTTGAAAACAAGAAACACACAGACATTACATTTCAAAACAAGATCGTCGAATACGTATGTTGTGGGTTACCTGTTCTTGCATTTCCTCATAAGACGATTAAAAGTTTCATAGAGAAGCACGGTGTGGGCATCGTTTTTCAGGATGTTGATGATTTAGAAAAGCGTCTAAAGAAAGAGGATTTTTCTCAAATCAAAGAAAAAACGCTGAGCTGCCGCGATAATTTTTCAATCGAGAAAAGGATTCCAAAGGTGGCACAGTTTTACAGAGAAATGATAAAAAGGTAAATAATCGGAAAAATATTGAAGTAATAAACACATAAAAACAAACTCGAATGTTAAGTAAACTCTTATTTAAAAACTCACATATTTCTAGTTCTATAAGGAAACTAACATCTTATTGTTATTTAATTACTGGTAAATTTGATCTGAAATCCCCTCCTTGGCACCATTTTACGTGCATGTGATTATTTTTTAACCGTTTTTGTAGAAGATAAAAAAACCGACATCTGTTAAGCTAGTGGGTTATAATGATTTTATTATCGAAATTGTAGAATTTATAAATACAAGTAAATATGAACATCTTTTATCAGGCAGTTTATAGATGTTTTTCGAACCGAAAACTTCATTCGCTACTTCAACTATTTTAATATGGTGATTGAATTGGGTATGGGAAAAAACTCAAAAAAGAAGCCAATGACTAAGAAGGAAAGAGAGGAGAAAAGAAAAAAGCGTAGGGAGAAACGCTCGAGTAAGTAGCAGTGTGCAGAAGAATAACAGGACAATCGCGCCCGCTGTGCTGGGGCTGCTTAGAAGTCTAACACTAATAGAAGGTAGGATAAGATCGATTGCACACGCGATTTCCAAAAATTATCTTAAGATCTTTATTCCATCTTAGGATCTTTATCCCACTCAATAGATCATCAAACTAGTAGAATACCCGATCGTACTAAGTCACTAGTTTACTATTATTTTATTGATTATACTGTTTCTTCAGTTTTACCAATTTTTCATTCATTTTCCTCTTTTTATTAACATTATTAACAATGTGCCCAGTACCGTCATAAGTATTGCAGATATTGCCGAGCCTATTAACCCATCCATCTGCGGAATTAGATAATTTATCGCTTGAGTAATGACATCTCTCCAAGTAAGCGTGAGAACTAAAATAATAGCTGCTACTAGTACCCTTTCGGATGTAGCTTGCAGTGTTCCCTTCAATTGTCTGACTACCTGCTTTGTTACCTTCTTAACTTGTCTTTCCACCTCTTTATTTTTCTTAACCATATTCATCACCATTTTAATTTTATTGGCATATTGTCAATGGAATAAATTCGGAAATTTCTTTAATTCCTTAACATAAGCATCTTCTATTGCTTCATTTTATTCTAATTCGTTACAAACTCTAATGTTTGTTTTGGTTATTTCTGGAAATACTTTTTTAAACCAAGCAATATGCTTTTTAGGATCTGTCAATTCTCTTATTAGGTTTTGTATTTTCACTTCTTTTTAAGAAGCGATCCGAGCAAGATATTCGATACGCCTCACGATTGATCGCTTAGTTCGCCTTCTCTTTCATTTCTTGCCCCACATTCAACTTAGTTCCATTATTGTTTTAATCAAGTACGCAAATTAGAGGTTATATATAATTTTATAATTATCCTTGAAATACAGCGCTAATGTAGGCTTGGACGTTTAATGCAACTAGAGCAGCCTTTTCGGTCATTGCAAGGAACGAACGTGCGAAAAATTCGACGAATGCTTGACAGGTATACAGGCTCATTGAAAGAATACGACTGCTCAACTGGACGGAGCTCATATCGTCTGTAACAGAAATTAGCCCTGAGAATACACTGAGAGAATCTATGGTGAACCGAGTCGGATTCGAACCCCCCTTGCCTGTGATAATGTCTTCTACAATTCCATTCTTTTTGTGAATCTGATTGCAATATTGGAATATTCAAAACATGAATAGCTTTAATAAGAACATAATTAAACGCTTGAGACACTATATAAGAGATTTCAACGTGATTTACTTTGCATATAGTTGACATTTGTTAAGAGTGTAAGTAAATGAGTGAAAGTAGTTTCGGTGCGTGCGAGCACGCGATAGGGCATTGTTTACTAGGTTCAGGATAGACCAAGCACTCCGGGGAGCCTGGAAGTATTTGACCCCTCTGGCACTCATTCAAGTCATCTTAGTAGAGCTAATGTCGATGGTGATTCCTTGAGCATGGAGAGAGAGCTACTGAAAAACGCTAAAAAAAAGCCTGTGACCATTCTTTACCCATATGAAAAAGCTCCCATAGTCAAAGACATGCGAGCCATGGTTACGTGGAAAATTGAAAGCTGTATTGGATGTGGTCTATGTCCTAAAGTCTGTCCTTCAACGGCCATCAAAATGTTCGGAAAAGGAAAGGAAGCAGAAATAACTTATCTTCTTGATCGATGCATCTTTTGCGGAGATTGCGTAGACATCTGCCCAACTGAGGCAATAGAAGTAACCACTGAATATGAGTTAGCGTTTATCAATCGTAACGAGATGACTATCTATTTCAAAAGGTTAAGCAAGTCAACGCCTAAGACAGAGGGTATATAGGAGGATCACATGTTGCTTCCATACGCGCCATGGCTCTGTTGGATTATCCCAGCTATTGGGTTTGCGGTTACATTACTGTTTGCCATGGTCAACCCCAAACTAAGTAACCATGTGGCTGTAGCATCCATTGGGCTCAGCGCCCTCTTCTCCCTATCAATGATCCCAGCTGTTCTCGCTGGAAGCATTATTGAATGGCGTTTCACTTGGAATACTTTCGAGGTTGGTGTATTGATCGACCCGTTAAATGTGCTGATGGCCTGCGTAGTCAGTGGCATAGGTCTCATCGTTGCCCTCTTCTCTGTAGGATACATGCGTAGTGAACCAAGCATCGTCAGATTCTGGTGTCTTATACAGGGCTTCATATCTGGTTATATGATGATAGTCATATCAGGTAACCTCCTTCTAACTTTCATCGGCTGGGAAATTGTTGGGTTGTGTTGCATTGGTCTCGCTTCCTTCTGGTATAGAAACCCTCAGAAAGCTCACATCGGCTTGAAGACTGCAATGCTTCTCCGCGTTGGCGATGCCTTGCTTCTAGCAGCGATCCTAATCATTTACGCTTACGCTGGTACACTCAATATCACAGAGCTTCAACAGAGTGGCGAGTGGATACTAGAGCTATCCAGATCTGGACTCTTGCATATTACCATGCTCATGCTCCTCGGTGGAGCCGTGGGAAAGGCAGCTCAGTTTCCACTGCATGAATGGCTGGGCAATATGCTG
>JAUVYS010000065.1 GCA_030602965.1 Candidatus Bathyarchaeota archaeon
TTTACAACGGTGTCTGCGATTGGCTTCTCGATGAGGACATGCTTTCCTGCTTCAATGGCTTTTAGAGCTACTTCGTAATGGATTGTGGTTGGTGTGCAAATTGTAACAGCATCTATGTCTTCTCTTTTGAAGAGTTCTTGATCTTTAGTACACCACGCTCCATCAAACTTCTTTCCTACCTGCTTGGCTCTCTCAAAATCCTTATCACATACAGCGACAAGAGTAGCATTCTTTATTTTACAGAAAACTCTCGCGTGGTTTTGCCCCCAAAAACCAACGCCTATTACTCCAATTCTAGCCTTCTTCAATCTACTATCCCACAACCAATCTCTCGATAGATGACCTTTGTCTTATCCTTGTCTTTGAAACTAAACAGGTGACTGCCATCAACAATTGCAATAGGGCTTTTGGAATATCTTGTTAAATCATTTAATTTCAGGTTTCTGAACCTCTCGTGGCCAACAGCGATAAGGACGCAATCGATCTTTTCAATCGCTTCTTTCAGACTATCAGCACCTTGGAATCCCATCTCTTTTATCTCTTGGGCGCTAAAATATGGATCATAGATTATCACCCTTGATCCTTTTCTTAAAAGTTTCTTCACGACTTCAATTACTGGAGAGTATTTTGCTTCCTTCACATTTGGTTTGTAAGAGATACCAAGCACAGCAATTTTAGCTCTCAATAATGTTTTTCTACGCTCTCTCAGTGCTTTTGTTATTAATTTGACAGTGTGTGATGGCATCTTATCATTAATCATTCTAGCTGACTCGACTAGTCGCACTTTGGCTCTAACTGCTTCAGCTTCATCGATCAAGAAATATGGATTGACAGGGATGCAATGTCCGCCAACGCCAATGCTTGGCACATGTAGATTGGAATAAGGTTGTGTATTTGCAGCGTTTCTCGCATCCATGTAATTAATGCCAGCTTTTTCGCAGAACATCGCTAATTCGTTTGCCAGGGCAATATTGACATCTCTGTAAACATTCTCAAAAAGCTTTGTTGTTTCAGCGGTCTTAATGTCTCGGACCTTCACCATTCTCTCTTTTACTATCATAGAAAGAACTGCGCTAGCTAACTCTAAACTTTTTTTATCTATGCCTGCAACAACTCTGGGATAGTTTTGAAGATTTTCTAATACAGTGCCTGCGGTTGCTCTTATTGGGCTATAAGCCAATCCAAAATCTTTACTCGCCTTAAAACCTGAAACCCGTTCAAGAGTCTCCTTAACAATGTTCTCTGTAACGCCAGGCGCTGCTGTGCTTTCAAAAATAATTAAGCAACTTCTGTTCATTGAGGTGCCAATGCCCTTACTTACTTTTTCTACAGCGGAATAATCAGGGGTTTTCCTATAATCTATTTTTGTTGGTACAATGATAACGAACACATCACTCTTTGTGGCTGCTTCTTTAATATCGCTGGTGGCAATGAGCTTTTTTGATCTAACTAGTCTTTTTACCAAATCCTTGATTTTTGGCTCTTGTATGTGGCTTTTGCCCTTATTGATCTGCTCAACAACGTATTCGTTTACATCCACTCCTATGACTTTACCACCGGCATCAGCGAATAAGCAGGCAGTTGGTAAACCCATCCACCCTAGACCGACAACACATATTGTCAAGTTTCCATTCTTTATGTTATCTTTAACTTCATTTGGGCGCATTTCCATGATGTTTTTCAATGGGGTCCCTCGTGTATTCAATTGAAATTTAGATTAGTGTCTTCTGAATTAGCTTTAAAGTTTTCATGGATTCCAGGGTGAAATCAAAAGATCATAATATGAGTTCGATACAATTTTTTTTACGATTAAAGGTTAATTCATATAATATCTTCATTAAATAGCATAAGAAGGGATCCATTTGAAGATCTGGATAGACTTTTTGACGCCAAAACAGGCTTATTTTCTTGGCGAACTCAGTGGAAAGTTAGAAAAAGAAGGTTATGAAGTCTTCAAGACCACGAGGAGTTATCGAGAGGTAAACGAGGCTCTGGAATTAAGAGGAATAAAAGCGGTTAAAGTCGGAAAGCATGGTGGATCAAGTTTAAAAGAAAAACTTGTCGCTAGCGCTGAGAGAACCGCTGGACTTGCTAAAATCATCTGTGATATGAATATCGATGTTTCAGTAGCTTTTGCTTCACCTGAAGCTGCAAGAACTGCTTTTGGCCTTGGGTTTCCTCATTACTCCATCAATGATTCTCCTCACTCAACTGCTGTAGCTCTTCTTACAGTTCCTTTGTCAAAAAAATTGTTCAGTCCAAAGATAATTCCACTGGAAGTTTGGACTAATCTAGGAATTGAGCAAGATAGAATTGTACAATACGATGCTTTGGATCCTGCTGCTTGGCTCAAGAACTTTCTTCCAGATGAAAGTATTTTAAAGAATCTCAAGTTGGATGATCGTAAACCCATTGTTGTTTTTAGGGTTGAAGAGTCTAAAGCTGCCTATCTCCTCGGGAAAGTTCCAGCTGATGTAACTGTCGTCATTCAAATTATGGAATTCTTACTCAAAGAATATAATGCAGAGATTCAGATTGTTGTTCTCCCACGATACAAGGAGCAAATTCAAGTCTTAAAAAAGAAATTTCAAAGCAGGATTATTATTCCGGAAAAGCTTATAGATGGACCAAGTCTTTTGCATTATTCGTCTCTTTTTGTGGGAGCGGGAGGAACAATGACTGCTGAAGCAGCTCTGCTTGGGACACCAGCTATATCTTGTTACCCCACAAAATCAACAATAGTTGATAAGTTCTTGATCAAGAAGGGCCTTGTTACCCGGCTGACGGATAAAGATAAGATCCTAGAAAAAGTAAATCAAATCCTAGAAAAGCCCGATGTCTGGAAAAAACGTCTCAGAGAAAAAGCGCAAAATATACTATCAGCAATGGTGGATCCCATTAACGTCATAGCGGGAATGTTGAGAAAAGATTTTTCCTAATTTCTCCTGCTTTTTTTGATGGTTCTCCAAAAATAGGCGTATTCAATTTTCTTCCAAAGCCAAAGCCATAACATAGCTAAACCTGCACTTGTACCAATTCTTACTGCTCCTGTAAGAAGAGCTCCCCACCATCCAGTAATTGGCAGCGTAATTTGTAATATTACCTCTAGTATAAGCCATAGTCCACCGATCAGACCTAGCCACACGAAGAGCTGTATAAGCAAGAGCCAGAAAACAACACTCATGGGATCACCATCAATAACAATGTTAGAAGAGAGAGGACGCTTGAAAAACAGGTCAACAGAAGAAAAATATTGACGACGTCTTTTTCCTTTTTTGGGCCATCAGCGAGTATTATTCTTGTTAGAGTTATTGGGGCTTCAGGATCTGAGCTTGCAGCAAGTCTTCCGTCCTTTAGGATTTTTATTGGTCTGGCGGTGATCTCTCTTCTCTCGAATAGTCGGCCTACACTTGTCAAGCCATAAAAAGCATTCGTGATGTGAGGAATCATGGCTATGACTCCAATAGCTTCCAAACGTCCAATAATAACTATCGCTCCTAAAGCAGCACCGACAGTAAGACTTCCAATATTGCCAGAGAAAACCTTTGAAGGAAAACGGTTGTAGTAGTAGAAAGCAAGCAAACAGCCAAGAAGCCCAGCCGATAACAAAGCAGCATTCCACCGACCTAAAAACACAGAACTAATCAACAAGACAGTTGTGACAATGCTGCCTGCGCCTGCCATTACGCCGTTTAGAGGATCCATCATGTTAACTGCGTTAGCTGGCACTGCTATTGCAAGCGGGATCAATAGAGGATAAACAATTGTTAAACTCGTTCTTCCGATGATGGGTAAAACGGGGTATGGATTAAAAGTGCCAAGCAAAAGTATTGGAAAACCAGCTAGTGCAGTTAATAATGGTTTCAATCGAGGTCCTAAAAACTGTCGATCGTCAACATAGCCAATAAGACCTGAAAGAAAAACAACTGATAGAAAAGCCAATAGCTCCGTTGAAAACTCTGGGGAAATATATAATACTGCCACAGAAGATATGGCAATTCCAATGAGAATTGCTAGTCCGCACATTTCTGGGATCTTTGGCTTATCCAGTTTATGTACGTCTATACCAAAAATTTTCTTCTTCTTCATCATGTTTGTGATCACGGGCGTAAAATAAAACGTTGTAATAGCGCCGATGGAAAATACTACGAGACAAGCAAGGAATGGTATAGACAGCATTGAACTTTTCACTTTTTAGATTTGAAAAAAGATGCTCAAGCTTTAATAGTTAAGTTTTCCCCTTCCATATTTTACTCATCTCATGTTTCTTTTAAAAGCCTATTATAATCAACATGGAAAGGGGCTATTGAATGTTAAAAACAAAGAAATATCCATTCATTATCATTGTTATACCAACATATAATGAAAAGGAAAACTTGCAAAACCTTATACCCAAAATTGAATCCGTTGGAAAAAACGAGGATTTTTCACTGAAAATTCTTGTAGTAGATGACGCTAGCCCTGATGGAACAGCTGAAGCAGCTGAGAAGATGTCAAAGAAATATGGTAACATATATGTGCTTCGAAGACCAGGGAAACTTGGTATAGGAAGCGCGTACAAGGATGGCTTCAATAAAGCCTTAGAGATGGAATGCGACATCGTAGTAGAGATGGACGCAGACCTGTCTCACGACCCGAAATACCTTCCTGCTCTAATAAGAAAAATTGAAGAAGACAATGACCTTGCTATCGGCTCAAGATATGTGCTAGGAGGATCGGTGCCAGAGTGGCCTTTAAGACGGCGATTAACAAGTAAGGGTGCTAACTTCTATGCTAAAACTCTTTTAGGATTAGGAACCAAGGATGCGACGAGTGGATACCGCGCATTTAAGGCTTCAGCTCTAAAAAAAGCGGATTTTTCGACAGTAAAATCAGAAGGCTATTTATTCCAGGTTGAGATGGTTCACCGATTCAAAGAGAAAGGCTTGAAAATTGTGGAGACACCTATTTCATTCATAGACAGGCGGGCAGGCGAATCTAAACTAGGCGTTAATGAAATCTTTAAGTTTGCAGCTGGTGTTTTTTCCCTCTTCTTAAGAAGATTAATTTAACATCAACACCCGCATAATCTTAAATCAACAGTGACAAAATAGAATTCAAGCTGTGTTGATCGATGTGGATAGATAAGAGGACCACTAGCGCGCGCGCTAAGACTGCTACGTTTATTATAATCTTAGTTTTAGTCCTCAGTCTTTTAAGTGATTTATATACTCCTGTGAAGGCAGTTGAAGAAGAACCTGAAACTAATCAATACGCTATTGAGCAAGGCTTCTCAGAAATTAACACACCGGCCTTCATAACTGCAAATGGAGAGTCGGTTGCTGTTTTACATCGAGTTTGGAGTCCAAAGCTTAAGAACTGGGGAACCTGGGAACTCGCAGAACTATATCCTTATAGCAGGATGAAGCTTGGTAGAGATTCTGATGCCTGGGGTTACGCTTACAGTGTCTCAGAAGCATATTTTGGGGTCAGATATTCCAAGAATGCTGCGTCTTTCTTTGAGTGGTCGAATGACTTTCCAAACATTGAATATGCTGACTATGAAACCAGAGCCCCTATTGTCAGAATAAACATGAGCACACCTAATGAACCCGATATCAGGCTTTCATGGGTTTTCTTTACTTCCGAGGAAGATGACGGAGCAGTCTGGGGGGTTTCAGTAACTAATCTTGCAGGTGTTCCATTGAGCGATGTTACCCTCTATCTTAATTTTGAAGCCTTGATAAACAACAAACGCAGCGATTTTGTATGGTATGGGAATGAAAGTGCATATGTTATAGAAAGACCAGATCTAGACATTTACGTTTGCGTTTCATCTTGGACACCCCCAGTCACGCATTTCCATGGATTGAATACAAAACAAAGAATTTACAACGATATTCTAAAAAACACAACTGGGCGCATCCGCGCAGAGTCATGTGGTTTCGAATGGAAATTAGGTGAACTATCACCGGAAGAATCCTCGCAGATGATCTATGTTTTTTTCGCATTAGGCGACAGCACCGAGGACGCACTTGAAAAGAGTCACGTAGCCAAGCAAAAACCACCAAGTCAACACTACGAAACTACACTAAGCTTCTGGAGAGATTGGCTTGGAAAAGCTTCTCTTGAGTCACCTGACCCCTACTTGAATAAGATGTTTGACTTGTCATTGATGTTCTCTTTGATGGGTATTCACAGACCTTCTGGCTCAGTAATGGCTTCCATGGATGGAACCCACTGGATGAGATGGGGTGGAGAGGCGCCGTATTCACGATGGGAATTTCATCCATACTATCTACACGTTTGGGTTAGAGACCTTGTATTCTTCAGTATGGTGTTCGACCTATTAGGCTATGTGGAGGAGGCTGGAGATGCTTTATTGTTTGCTAAGGAAGTTCAAAATCCAAGTGGTTCTTTTTACACGAACTATGAAGTAGATGGCTCAGTAGCAAATATGGCTCCGGACGAGACAGATCAAACTGGTCTCTACGTCTACGGTGTGTACTTCCACTATAGCACAACTGGCGACATCGATTTTTTGGAGGAAATGTGGGACTCGGTTCAAAGGGCTGTCGGGTTCCTGATGAACAGACAGAATCATCAAGGCCTGATTTATGGTCAAGCGTCAATACACGAGTGGCCAGGGGTAAGTGAAGGCTATGAGGCATGGACACAAACCTGTAGTTACGCTGCTCTAGAATCAGGAGCTCGAATCGCTGAAATCCTTGGGCATCTCTCAAAAGCCTCAGAATGGAGAGAAGCAGCAGAGAGAGTACGGCTTGGAACACTCAACTACCTTTGGAACGCAACAATCAACTCATTCTGTCAAAGGCTCTTCAACGGGAAACAGTACATATGGGCTGACATTAAGATGCTCACCCCTTCCTTATTCTATGTTCCAATAATCAACGCTACCGACTCTAAAATGACATTGACTTATGATTTCCTTCTTCAACGTTTGAATGATCCAAATATTGGAGGAATATGGCGTTACGAAAAAGACGCTGGTGACCCCGTAGTTCCAGAACAATATAATGGTGGATATGGTCCTTGGTTTACATACACCTGCTGGTTTGCATTAAATAAAATGGCAAGTGGAGAAGTTGACGAGGCTTTCGAGTGGAT
>JAUVYS010000122.1 GCA_030602965.1 Candidatus Bathyarchaeota archaeon
GATACTTTGCCTTCAGGAATGAGATTAAAGACCTCTGGTTCCATCAGGTATATTCCAGCGTTTATGAGGTTGCTCGGAGCCTCCTCTGGCTTCGGCTTCTCAACAAAACGTAGAATCTGGTTTGACTCGTTCAATTCAACAACGCCAAACCTACTTGGGTCCTCAACCTCTCGCAGAGCAATAGTTGCATCCCCACCATTCTCCATGTGGAAATCTAGGAGCCCATTATAGTCAATTCTTGACAGAATGTCACCGTTGAGCACCCAGAAAGGGTCATCACCACTTCTCAAAAAACTTTCAGCCTTTTTAATCGGACCTCCTGTTCCCAATGGTTTCAACTCTCGGGAATAGATGATCTTCATTCCATACCTGTTTCTTTGGAAGAATTTTTCTAATGCTTCAGCCATGTAATTCACAGCCAAAACAACTGTGTCAACACCAGCCTTCGCCAGTCGTTCCAGCGTCCAATCCAGAAGAGGCTTGTTCGCCACTGGAAACATCAGCTTCGGTCTGGTGCAACTCAGTGGGCGAAGCCTAGTGCCAAAGCCTCCAGCAAGTATGATGGCTTTCATTCAAAAAGCATCCTATGCAACAATACTACTGATATAGGAAACTATTATTATTCAACTAATAAAGCATCATTCTTAAAGACGACTTAATGGTGCTCTTCTTTGTTTAAAAACGTCAAGAAAGCTCAACTCGTCGTTTGGGCTTTCATCATGTGCTTTAATGCTTTCTTTATCATACAAAGATTTGCAGCTGGTCTGCCTTTAGGAGAGGATGCGACAAGCCACTTATACAAAATAATCTATGCTTGTAAAAGCTTCCAGGCAACAGGAAGCATACCGCAATGGTCCAACCTGTGGTATGCTGGGCACCCAATTTTTCTTTATTATCCGCCTTTAAGCTACTTCCTCGTTTTAGGTGTCACATTGATAGGGTTAGATTCGGTTACAGCTTTTAAAATTGTGGATGCTTTCTTCTTTCTGATCGCGCCT
This sequence comes from Candidatus Bathyarchaeota archaeon, assembly GCA_030602965.1. Lineage (GTDB taxonomy): Archaea > Thermoproteota > Bathyarchaeia > RBG-16-48-13 > JAGMEO01 > JAGMEO01. The sequence continues at coordinate 999 of JAUVYS010000122.1, forward strand.
TTAACAATATACTTCCTTGCCAGAAAACTTCAACTCAGCAAGAACGAAAGTCTTTTGTCGGCTTTACTATTCACTGTGACACCGAGCGTCGTTGAGAACTATTACTTCTTTGACCGATACCCAACAACAATCTCCATATCTTTGATCGCTCTCTTCATCATCTTCTTCATTCGAGTTTTAGAAAAAGGAAAATTAAGCGACATGTCACTTTTAGCTGCCTTATCAGCGATAACAGTGTTAGTTCACCCTCTTTCTGCTTATGCTCTCCTCTTAATCGTGGCATGTTTTGCTCTGTATTATGTTACAAGACAGAGTTTTCACCAGATATCAAAGCTCATCTTGGCTGCTGTGGGAGCTTTTCTAGCTTCAGCTTTCTGGCTTTTACCTCTCGTTGACGCTATGCAGTATCAGTCAGAGAACCCTTTCACAAACCACAGCTTGTATATCAATTACATCGATGTTCCACATCTTGGTCATGTCATTTTTCTTTTCGGAATCTTCCAATTCCTCTCATCCTTAGCGATAATAAGGCTCAGATTTTTTGACAATCTCAATAATGGAAAACAACGCGTTACCGTGAGTTTAACACTGTTTATTCTAGGTGCATTGTCTTCCACGTTTTTCTCAATTCAAGTTGGACAGCTACTGATAGCAGCAGGCTTCATCATGGTCTTGTTTACCCTTCTACAAAACAGATCTGTAGATTCACAAAATGTAAACCAGAGTCTACTTAGTTGCGCCTTTTGGCTCATACTCTTCTTCTGGCTCTCATTAGGATCTAATGCGCTCCTCATACAAGCTTTACCCTTCTGGCAGAAACTGGACAATATGCGTTTCTTTGTCTACGCAAGTATCCCTCAAGCCATTCTTGCTGGAAAATACCTTTCAAGCTTATTAGAAAAAACCGCCATACCAATTTCAAATGTGCATTCCATTGCAATCAATAGAAAAAGCGCTGTCACCTTAATCTGCCTAGGGATCATTGTTAGCTTTTCTTTTGGAGCTGTAGCCGCTAACCTAAACAGAGCGACCTCAAACACTGAGATTCCTCAAGACATAATCCAGTATTTTGGAAACAGTTCAGAGGAAGGACGAATACTTCCTATTGAGTGCCCTAAGTGGATCCATCTTTTACCTGTCTTCACAGATACGCCACTGATAGATGGTTGGTTTCCTCAAGCAAAAGTCTTGAAGCCATTACTAGAGATCAATGACTACAGGATAAACGATTTAATTGACCACTCACCTGAGGAGCGAGTTGAAGTATGGCAAACCTTGATCTCAAACTATAAAGAACTTGGCATTAACTGGGTTATGATTGGAAACAACCGTTTATACTACTTAATGGAGGATAACTCGGATTTTTACTTAGCTTTTTCCTCAGAGCAAATCAGAATCTACGAAGCAGAAGCAAGTCCTTCACTTGTTGAGACTTATCCTCAAGATGCAATGCAAAATTTGACTGTGACCCAAAGAAAACCAGACGAGATTCTTATCACTATTCAAAATTTGGATGAGCCAACCACAATCATCATTAAACAAGCTTACATGCCTTACTGGACAGCAACGTCGAACAGCAACAGCCCAGTTCAACTAGGCGAAGACTTAACAGGGTACATCGAAGTCAAAGTTGGTCCCGCTGAAAACAGTGAAGTCACTTTGAACTTCTCTTATCAACAAGGAGAACATCTTTACATGGTCTCAATCATCGTCTTTGCCACATTATTTCTAATTCCATTATTTAGTAAGTTAAGAAGTCGGGATAAATAAGAAGTAACAATCAAATTCCAATAACTCATAGGCAGGTGCTATTAAATGCCCTCTATTGTCGGAGTGGTCAGCAAAAAGGAAGAAGATGTTTCAAATGAAACAGCTGACATGCTCTCAACACTGAAACATAGAGGACCCAATTATGCAGGAGCTGTAATTGGCAACGACGTCATATTTTCATTAACTCCAAGCACTTTAGATTTCTCTGTAACGAAAGGCCACATTGCAATCGGATGTAATGGGTTTGAAAACGGTGACCAGAACAGTTATCAACCTTTCATTGACTGCACGGGAGAGCTCTTCATTGTTCTTCATGGAAGTGTTTTCAACTCATACGAATTAGCGAAAAATCTTGCTTCACATGATGTTGATGGCTCTGTTGATAGCAAGATCCTCGTTCATCTTGTCGAAGAAGAAAAGAAGAAAACGAAACTCGTTGATGCATTTTCTAAAGTTCTGCTTCAACTTGACGGAGTCTACGCTTTTGCTGTATTATGGAAGAACAAGATTGTGATAGCTCGTGATCCTGTTGGGGTTAAACCCCTTTATTGGGGAGAGAACCAGAAAATAGTTGCTTTTGCTTCTGAGAGGAAAGCACTCTGGCACGTTGGAATAAGAGAGGTAGAACATTTTCCACCTGGCTTTGTAGGAGTCTTATCAAGAGATGGAAGAGCTTCCCATCCTACTTTAACTTTGAAGAAGCTTTCGCTTGTGAATGTGGAATTGGATGTTGCTGCTTTAAAATTGTGTGAAGTGATACGTCAAGCTGTTGAAAAACGTGTGAAACGAAACCAGAATCTAGGTGTACTCTTCTCTGGGGGGGTTGATAGCTCAATTATTGCAAAAGTTGCAGAGGACGCAGGAGCTGATGTTTCTCTCTTTACAACAGGACTTGAAGACGCTTATGATGTGAAGATTGCAGAAAGATCAGCTGAGAATCTGGATCTTCCTATTCATGTTAAGACTTTGACACTGGAAGATGTCGAGAGACTTCTTCCAAGAGTGGTTTACGCTGTGGAAGAGACAGATCTGATGAAAGCTGGCATTGGCTTACCGCTTTATGCCGCTTCTATGGAAGCTGGGTTACAGAATTTTCGTGTGGTGCTTACAGGTCAAGGATGCGACGAACTCTTCGGAGGATACGCCAAATACCTTCGTGTCCTGAAGAGGGGTGGATATGATAAGCTTGATGAGGAATTGTGGAGAGATCTCACAGAAACTCACAGGGTCAATCTGGGTAGAGATGACGCTGCGGTGGCTATTACTGGCTTGAAACTCTCTGTTCCCTACCTAGATCTACCTGTTGTCAGACTTGCGACGAGTCTACCGCCGCAACTCAAAATCCAAGATTCTACGGACTCTTTAAGGAAGATTGTTTTGAGAAAAGCAGCAAAAAAACTGGGAATGCCAAATGAAATAGCGGATCTTCCTAAGAAAGCCATTCAGTATGGGTCAGGCGTTGAAAAAGCAATTAAGCTTCTTGCAAAAAAGCACAGTTATCGAAACGCAAATGACTATTTAGGTTCAATCTTCAATGAAGTCTTTAAGGGTGTTATGAATTATTGATCTTGAATTCAAGCCAATAAATATATTTCATACTTCATTCAACGTGTCAGTCAAGCTTCAACTTATATTTTACTACTGTTAAGATTACGGTGAAAACTTTATGAGGTTCTTAACCATAGGACTTGGTCATTGTGGCGGTA
>JAUVYS010000086.1 GCA_030602965.1 Candidatus Bathyarchaeota archaeon
TATAGCATTGACTATTATGAGGACGCCAATACCTACGAAGAAATAGCCAAGCGCTGTCTCTGGAGCTAAAGTTGTAACAATGTAGGTGTTTATTAAATAAGCAATAAAAAAAGAGAAAAAGGCACCAGTAACATCGCCTAAAGCTCGAGAAACACTTCCTTGGAAAATCATCCGTAAACCTGCAACAGCAAGTGACCATACACCAACAGTGTTGAAAAGGAAAATAGCTGCATCCAGCAAACCTTGCGGGGGCTTGATAAAGGTCTTATGGATCCCCAAACTCCGGAAGTATTCAATAATATCGTGAGAACTGATTGTCGGGGAGTATAGTAAGAAGGTTACGGCTATTATAATGAGAATCACACCAGCAGAAATTGTATCCAATGGGAATCTGGATTTCCTATCACTCACGATTTTTCTCAACCTCTATAAAGAATGAATTATCTGCGACGATAAAGTGCACTTACGATGATTAATATTCCAATGAGGATTACGAAGTAAGGCCAAAGATTACTCCAGATAAAACCAACAGGCCACTCCAGTAGGATTGAAAGTCCCCAGATGACTATTAATGCACCGAAGAATAATGGCCAGATAATGTTAGGTATTCCAAAGCAGTTACCTCGTTCATCGATCGATTCGATCCTCCGATCAAATCCAAAGCAGTCATCATTACCATATCTACTTGAAGTTAATGGTTCTCCACATTTAGAACAGTTCTTAGCGTCATCAGGATTTTTCTTACCACAACTAGTACAATATACCATTTTAGATCACTAGAATTAGAAAATTGAAAGATGATAATAAAACTTGTCCATATATTTCATGGGCGAATAATATGTAGGCTATTCTTTTCTTATCACAGTGACAGTGCAGTTTGTGACTAATGCTGCTATTGCACCCAATGCAGCCAACCATGGCGCTAGGATAGCACCTATTACTCCAACTGTAGCCGGAATCTCCAACAATAGTTTACCATCCTCGTCCTTTACAATTATTTTCGTGACATTACCTTCATGCAATAGTTTTTTTACTTTATCGATGAGTTCCTCAGATTTAACAGAGAATTCCTCTTTGACAACTTTGCCAACAGGAGTTCCACATTTGTGGCAATACTCAGAACCTTCTATTAACTCTGACCCACAACTATAACAGTATTTCATTATTTCTTTTCCTCCTTTTTATATTGTATAATCTTCGAACTCTTTTAGTCGGATATTGGAGAATGGTTTTAAACATTTGGGTATTATTCTTTTTCCGAAAGATTTACCTCATACACATGTGAATAACATCGACTTTGCTGATTTTACTTCTTCTGAAAAGGCTTTTACTAATCTATTCTTTTTCAGGTTCTCTTTTATTATCCAAAGTAAATCAGAATGTTGGAAATCTACTAATTCATTTAAAAGCTTGAAACCCTCTTTGGGAATGGCACAGATCACTAAGCTTAAAGTGTATTCAAATCCCTTTCTGAGAATTCTAAAATTGTTTGTTTTGCAGTCTTTTGTACTGAGTGTTTTTTTGAATATTTTCTTGTGAAGCTCTAAAGCTACTCTTGCAGTCTCTCCATTCTGTAGTAGTTTGGGTTCTGCGACTGCAGCTGCTACAATCATACTAACCAATCCATCTTCAAACGGAAAGCCTGGTATAGTAGGGGGTGAAGATAGTTCATGAGTGAATAAATAATATTTCGCTACCTTTCACATTCTCATAATAGAAAAATGATTGTTAAAGGTATAATATAGAAAAGTATTACGACAAAGCCAATGAGGTATAGGTAACTTCGTCTATAGGAAGCGAAAAACGCTCCAATTTTTCTGGCTAATGTGAGTGGAATGGCTTTTAACGGAAGTAACAGCCAAATAACCAATCCAAAAATGTTAAGAAGAATATGGGCTAAGCCAAGTGTCATACCTGTTATTCCTCCGGCGACGTATCCGTAGATTTGTGATAGATCGATTGTTGTGCCAAGAGCAGTGCCAAGTACATAAGGATACGCTTCTTCCAACAGTACCATGTTCGTAGCTAAGAAAGGTATAATTAATGATGTCCCAACTGAGCTACTTCCAACAAGGAAAGTGATTCCTAGCCCTAACATGAAACTTTTTATTGGACTCTTGAAAGTCGTCAACACCATATTTTCGAACTGCGGAAATTTGATAACAGTTTGGATGTTCTTTTCAACTAGTGACAATGCAAATATGATTCCGAGAAACCACAGAAATAACAAGATTATTCCACTTATCTCAAATCCAAGTAAGTCGCTTACTAACCTTGAAATCGGCTTTACAATCGGACCTTTAATGAGGATGTCGATGACACTTTTCTCGAAAACTGCGAGAAAGACTTCAAGCTCAAAAACGCCTGTAAAGAAATCTGCTAATTGCGTTACTATATTGGAAAGTAAACCTGTGGTGATCTCTAACATGAAGAAGAGACTGACGTTTAGTACTTTGACTATGTCGTCCACTATAACGCCTGGAATAGACGCGTTGAACTCTTTTTCTGTCATGCTCCTTTTGACACCTAATGCAACTATTGTGTTCGTTACGGTTGTGCCAATGTTTGCACCAAGAACCATTGGAACGCCGAAGCTTATTGCTGACGATAATGGCAAACCACTCGCGACCAAACCAGCCATGGACACCATAGTAGTCGCTATGACTGCACTGCTACTTTGAACTATAGAAGTAATGAGCACCCCAAGAGCTAATCCTGTTAAAGGCGCTTTTCTACTCTCAACCAGTGAGAGAAGCCCATCGATCCATTCGTGGGATAGGAGGTTGAAAGACGTTTTCAATCCTTCAAGACAACAAACAAATACGAAAACTGCAACGAGAAGCATCAGATAGGTAACGTATTTCTTATCCATGTGATTCAGCTAATTTTATTAGATTTTTGAAAAAGAGGTTCTGGATACTTGTCGGTTGATGGGTGTTACTGGATAAAAACGGTTGATACAATCATTTTTTTTCATGTGATTCTGGTTTAAAATAACTTAGAGAATGTGAATATTCTTCTGGTTTGTCTGTTACTGTTATTGTTAGTTCCTGTTTTTTGCTTTTTTTCATAGATTCTGATTGAATTTCTACGTCTATTTTATATGTGTCTGTTTTTGTCAGGCTTGTGATAACTAACGGAAAAATCAACGGATCATTAATCGTGTCTTTTATCAGATTATATTGCAGGTGAACTGCAACTGTATAATCTCTGTGTCCTGAAACCGTTTTTCCAAACTTGATTTTAGTGTAATTGTATTTGGAATGAATTATGAAATCTTTTTTGAAATTAACCAACGCTAGAGGTTTTTTGTATTCTTTACCATCTTGAGCTTTCACTCTAAAGAATAATACCTGTTTTGTATTTTTAGGGATGATAAAACATTCTTCATATTTTTCGTTGTTACTTAACGGTTTAACAATCATACTAATACAAATATTGGGTTTTGAATAATTTTTTTGATACCATTTTAAAATTCCTTTACCAAATAAAATAATGAATGAACCAATAGCACATAAATCGGCAATAATATTCCAAGGAAACTCTAGGAAATCACTGAGGAATGTAAAGAAAAATATCAAAGTTATCTCTTTGAAACTAATGTCTGGCAAACTAAAAACTATATCGCTTATTGCTTGTGTGATTCCATGTATTCTTGTAGTGCGTTTGCCATTTCTTCGCTTAGTTTTCTTACTGATCCTGTCTTGTTGATGACGAACACCATCCAGTTTTTCCAGAATTTTCCAGTTTTTATCACATAATTATCAGAGGTTTATCAACCGTTTTTATCCAGTAACACCCATCAACCGACAAGTATCCAGAACCGAAAAAGATAATGTTTATCATCATGTTTTATAATGATAAAACATTCGTCAAGAAAGAGAAGAATTCTCTAATTATCAGCTTGAAATGAGGTTGAAGAAATGTCAACGAAGAGAATCCTCGCCTGGTTTGAGAAGCGCAGGAAAACAAATACACTGGAGAAAGCTCATGACCAGATAACAAAGTCTATCGACACAATAAAGGATCTTAAGTTAGCGATGGTTGCTTATAGTGCAGGAAAAAAAAGAGAAGAAGTTTTGAAACATCTTGACGCTCTCTTTGTGAAAGAAGATGAGATCGATGATCTTAGAAGAGAGGTTTTTGAAGAGTTATCGAAGGGCAGTCTTCCAATAAAGTACCGCGAAGATCTTATGCTACTAGTTAGAAGACTTGACATGATGGCGGATCGCGTCAAAGACTCAGGAAGAAGTCTCAAAACGTTATTGGATCAGGATAATGTTCCGAAAGAGATTATGAACGCCTTAGTGAAAACGACAGATAACCTGTATAAATGTGTGAATGAACTGGGTATGTGTCTTGAGATGTTGGGTACTGATCCTTCAAAGGTCAATGATTATACGAGGAACGTTGAAGAAATTGAGACAGTACTCGACGATCAATATTTGAAAACTAAAGCGCTGTTCTTCAAGTACGATAAGAAGGTTGGATGTGCAACTATCATGGAGTTGAAAGATCTAGCAGAGTTCTTGGAGCAGGCAGCTGACCTGTGCGAAGACACATCTGACTACATTAGAACACTTGCAGCCGGAGAGGTATTCTAATAGTTTAATGAGATTTATTTTTCTTTTCATTCCCATTCTATTGTAGCTGGCGGCTTGTTTGTAATATCATATACTACTCTAGTTACTTCTGGGATTTCGTTTGTTATTTTAGTTGAGATTCTTTCTAAGACTGCATAAGAGATTCGGGCGAGGTTAGCTGTCATGCCATCCTTGCTTTCGACAGCTCGAATAGCTATAGTGTAACCGTAAGCCCTTTCGTCTCCTTTGACCCCTGTGCTCTTTGTCCCCGTTAAGATAGGGAAGTATTGCCATAGGTCTTCCTTTATCTTCAGTTTATCTATCTCATCTGTAACAATCTTGTCAGCTATCTTAATGATGTCAAGTTTCTCCTGTGTCACTTCTCCGATTATTCTTACTGCTAAGCCTGGACCTGGAAAAGGTTGTCTTTGCACGATCTCTTTTGGCAAACCTAATATTTCAGCAATCTTGCGAACTTCATCTTTATAGAGTTCTCGCAAGGGCTCAACTATTCCCTTGAAGGCTATTTTTGAAGGCAGCCCACCAACGTTGTGGTGTGTCTTAATCTTCTCTGACTTTCTTCTGAATCCAGATTCAATCCTGTCAGGGTATATGGTTCCCTGAATGAGATAGTCAGCGCCTATTTTCTTGGCTGCTCCCTCAAATACCCTGATGAACTCTGTGCCTATTATCTTCCTCTTCCGTTCAGGGTCACTCACACCTTTCAGTTTCTTCAAAAATCTCTCCTTTTCGTTCAGGATTGAGAAGTTCATATCGAAGCCACTGAAGGTTTTCTCGATGAATTCTGGTTCATCTAACCTCATAAAACCATGGTCCACAAAAACAGCAGTCAAATTTTTGCCTACCGCTTTTGAAGCTAATATGACTGCAGTACTAGAGTCAACTCCGCCACTCAACGCCAATATACATTTACCATCGCCTATTTGCTGCTTTATTTCGTCAATGGCTTTCTTTTCAAAATCTCCAATGTTCCAGTTTGCTTCACAGCCACAAACTGAGAAGATAAAGCTGGCTAACATAAGATTACCCTTCTCGGTGTGAGAAACTTCAGGGTGCCACTGAAGACCATGTATGGAATTGTCACGATCTCTGAAAGCCGCTACAGGAGAATTACCGGTATGAGCGAGAACTTCGAAACCTTCAGGAAGATCGTAG
>JAUVYS010000074.1 GCA_030602965.1 Candidatus Bathyarchaeota archaeon
CTCCAATACAACACGAACAAACATGAAATATAAGATTATTCCACTAACGATCAATCAATCTCTAATTCAGGGTGACATGGCTTGAAAGTTCTCTTAGACTGTATTCCGTGTCAAGTCCGACAGGCAATAGAAGTCCTAAAACTGAGACAGATGACGAGACAGTACAGGAGGAAGCCTTAAGAAAAGTTATGAACTTCCTACTGCAGATAAAGTGGGATAAGACTCCTGCTGAACTACCTACAAAAGTTCATAGGTTACTCGGATCCTCATAAGAATCTTAAAGATCCTAAAAAGAGGTTCAAGAAAAAAAGCCACGTACACAAGCTAATACAAATGTGTTATCAATAGAATAATCCTTTTTACAGGAAAATAGCATGTACAATAGTACCATCTAAGCCTTGAATCTTCCGATCTTTTTTACTTGACAGTGTTGTTCTTTTTTGGTGCAGGAAGTAGAGTTTTAACATCTGACCTCCAGTGCCCTAGGTTTGAATCAAAGGCTACACTGAAATGACTAAACTGTCTTTCTTATCTATTGAGGATTTGATTTAGATTCATATTCATAACATTTTCATTGCAATTCTTTTAGTGGAATATTTATACACTTTTCAATATAGGAGATGTGTTTCCATTCAGTTCTGACATTCACTATGTGTTTTGTGGTTCTTGGCGGTAATTTCTCTAATCCTAGACCTGCGTTTATAACGTCTTTTTTTGTTACTGTTTCATTTTTTCTCCATGGAACGACTTTGATGTTTTCTTGTTGATAGTTGATAAAGGTCACTGGGATTCGGGTGCACTTCAACTCTTTCAAAGCGCAGACTCTGTGGTGACCGTCTATGATGATTTTCGTGTTTTTATCTACTGCTATGGATAGCTTTAGACAGCCATCTGACCTAATCTCCTCGATGAGGGCTTTAAGACGTTCATCTTCGACGCCTTCGTGATGTTTCAGTTCTTCCAAACGTATGAATATGTACACGGCCTATCATCCTAATGCTCTCTCTCTTCATCAGGATTAATGTTTTTAGATTGAGTTGAAGATTATTGGCTACTTTCTGTTTTGTTCGTGATGAATGATGCAAACAACCTTTACTTGCTTTTGGTAATTCAGGATGATGACGCTTGGATAGGTAATGTTTGTGGTTTCAAATACAATGAGAGATTATGGGCTGAAAAATGTGAAGATTATTGTAAAAGACATCAAGCCTGTTCTTTTGAAATAATAAAGCACGCTGTTAAAAACCATTGAACCATTTAATAAGTGTGGGGAACGGTCTGGAACTAACTGAGGTGGTCTATGAACATACTCAGGTTAAGAAGATGCTTCATTACGTCAATGTTTGGTTTTTGCCTTTCAGATGGGGTGCTAACACCTATCGAGGTTGTGAGCATGACTGTGTCTATTGTAATGCTAGATACACTCATGAATACTTGGGGCTTTCAACAGGAGATTTTGCTCACAAAATCATTGTGAAAGACAACGCTGCCGAAGCCCTTGACAAGGAATTCTCAAGAGAGAAATGGAAAAAATTGACAGTTAATCTTGCCACCGTTACAGATCCTTATCAACCAGGTGAAAAAGAATTCAAAATCACTCGAGAGGTATTGAAGGTTTTTCTGAAGCATCATAATCCTTTAATTCTCACTACAAAGTCAAACCTGATCTTGAGAGATTTGGAGATATTGACTGAGATTGCTGGAACAGGTTTTCTCAACGTGAACATAACTTTGCCAACTTTGAATGAAGATTTTAGGAAAAAAGTTGAGGCAAATGTTCCAACCGTGGAAGATCGACTGAAAATAATTAAAATCCTTCATGAAGCGGGAATAATAGTCGGTGTTACTGCGATTCCTTTGTTTCCGTACATTTCTGATAATGAAAATGATGTTGAAAAACTGATCAAAGCTGTGGCTGATGCAGGAGCCGATTACGTTATTGTAGATGTGCTTAATTTTCGGGGAGAAGCAAGAGACCGAGTGATGAAGTTCTTAGAAGACTACAATTCTAATTTGACGCCCAAATATGAAAAATTGTATAAAACTCGGTACTGCGACAAGAACTATGTAAAGGCGATAAGAAAAATAGTGAACAAATACGTCAAAAAATACAAAGTCGATGACTACAATAAAATGTATTCACACAGAAAAAAACAATAAAGATTTGGTACACCTATTCACTCAAGCGAATCATGTCTAATAACTGTCTAATGCCTTCTGATCGATAGATAGTCTTATTTTAGATTGTTAGAAGCATATGACTGCGTCGGCGTCTAGTATTCGATCGTTGAGAGTGGCTGCTCCGACGACTTTCGCTGGATCCTCAAAGTCTCCTCTTTCAAGGCCTAAAAGCATACAACTTTGTTCGCAAACTTCGAGTTTCACTCCGGCTTTTACTGATTGGTCCATTACCTGCTTCAAAGTTGGGAACTCTCCCAGTTTGATCTTTTCTGCTTCTCCTTTCTTAACAACGGTCACTCCTGTTATCAAAAAGTATATTGTAGCGTCTATTCCCATGGCTGCTGCTGTGGTCGATAAAATGAAGGGTGCATAAAGTCTTTCAGGCGTATCTACACCGCTGGTTTGTACATATAATATCTTCTTCCGTTTGCTCAAAAATCAACCTCCTTTACACTTTTTAATGAAAAATCTGAGAACATTATCTTCCTTACTTAATTCCAACAATTCATAACCTGTCCATTTAACCAAGTTCTTTATGTCTTCTTCTGCTGCTGGATCATCTGCTATTATTTCTAAAGTTTCGCCCACTGTTATTTTATCCAGTTCTATGCGAGTTTTGAATACGGGTTCTGGACAATACAGCCCGATGTAATCAAGAGTTTTGTTTGGAGTTCTATTCACTCTTATAACCAATATTCAAGTGAATGATGAATTATATAAAAATAACGCTGTTATGTTAAGGTAATAGTTCAATACTCGCATCAAATAAGCATATTTTATGAATTAATAAATTATCTTAACGACTTTCAATCAAAAATTGTTTTTCTATTTTTGCAGCGTTTTACATATTTCACAGAAACTTGATATTGCTTCATCGCCTTTCAGATTCTTAATTACTATTCTTTTAGCCGTCTTATCAGCAAGGGCTTTAACGATGGGTAAGCTTTTCTTAAATTTTTCTGCACTTTTTCTTCCACGTTTCATTGAGATGTATTGGCTTATGGCGGGCTGCGTTGTTCCAAGTCTTTCTGCAGCTTCTGATTGAGTAAATCCATACTTCTCAATGAGTTTCTCGGCCACTAATGACCTGAAGAGTGGTAGAAGTTTTTGTGCAACAATCTCACAATTAGGGCACATTTTTCCTCACATAAAAATATAACAAAGTTATTATTATATTTTTTTTATGAACACAATGAGAATTATTAGTCACGCATGCACTTAGAATTTGCTTCTTATTTTCAAAGAATGAAAGATTCTTTTCACCCTATTCTCATGGGGCATGATTTTCAACTACGATAAACACATTAACTCCCCCAATATTACTGGCACGAATATTTTCATAGCAAAATATTAATTATTTATATATGAGCTCATAACGGTGTGATACATTATCACAACATTGTAACATGAGGTGATCACATTTAACGTAGAAAAGATCAAATCATTGAAATGTAGAGAATGTGGCAGAGAATATCCCCCATCAAAAATCTACATGTGTGAAAATTGCTTTGGACCTCTAGAAGTAACATATGACCTTGACTCAATAGAAATCAACAAGAAATCGTATGAAAATAGGGCAAAAACAGTTTGGCGTTATCACGAACTATTACCTGTGAATGATGAAAAGAAAATTGTGGATATAGGCGCAGGCTTTACCATTTTACACAAATGTAAAAGACTAGCAGAATCACTTGGACTAAAGAATGTATATGTAAAAGACGACACCGTTAATCCAACAAACTCCTTTAAAGATAGACCAGCTACGGTTGCAGTATCAAAGGCTCTTGAATTTGGCTTCAAAGCAGTGGGATGCGCGTCAACTGGCAACTTAGCGGCTTCAACTGCAGCACATTCAGCAAAAGCTGGATTGCCATGTTATGTTTTCATTCCTGCCAACATTGAGGTTAATAAAATTCTTCAAGCAGCATCTTACGGAGCTAAAATAATAGCTGTGAAAGGAAACTATGATGAGGCCAATAGGCTTGCTACCCAGGCATTAGACGAATACAACTGGGGTTTAGTGAACATAAACATCAGGCCGTATTATGTTGAAGGATCGAAGACTTTGGCTTTTGAGACATGTGAACAATTGGGTTGGGAAGCTCCAGAGAACGTCATAATTCCGATGGGCAGTGGAGCCTTGTTGTGTGCAGTATGGAGGGGGTTGAGACAGTTTCTACATCTTGATCTGATCGATGAATTGAAAACGAGGGTTTTTGGAGCACAGCCATTTGGGTGCTCTCCTATTGTTCATGCTTTCAAGTCCGATTCAGATGATATTACTCCAATCGATGAGTTTGATACAATCGCCAAGAGTTTGGCTATTGGGGATCCAGGTGATGGAATCTACGCTTTGAAGGTCATGAAAGAATCTAATGGGGGCGCTGAGTGTGCAACAGATAAGGAGATTTTAGATGGAATTAGTCTCTTGGCAAAAAAAGAAGGGATATTCGCGGAGCCTGCTGGAGGAGTAACCATCGCAGTTTTAAAGAAGCTCATAGAGTCTGGAGAGATTTCAAGAGACGAGGAGGTTGTCTGTTATGTTACAGGTAGTGGTTTCAAATCCTCAGAAACTATTCAACAGATAGTTCAGAAACCGGTGGAAATTGAACCTTTTATTGAAGATTTGAAAAGGATAATAAATGGGGTGTAAAGATCGATGGGAAAAGTTGAAATTAATTTCTACGGAATAATCGCAAGAACAATTGGAGAGAAAACCATTGAAGTTGATGGCTCAACCTTAAAAAATGCTTTGAATAGCTTAACTGCAAAGTATGGCGAACAACTTAGGAACAAAATCTACGATGATAACAGAAAGTTGAGAAGATTTGTTAACATCTATGTTAACGGCAAAGACATACGCTTCCTTAACAATATTGAAACGAAATTAAACGATGGAGATCAGGTCGCTATTGTTCCGGCTGTTGGGGGTGGAAGTAAAAAAGCGTATGAGATTTATGACTCTGTTTTGGAAACTATTGGAGGCACTCCCCTGATCCGATTAAAGCGGATAACCACTGGTTTAAAATGTACTGTTTTAGCGAAGTTGGAATCCAGAAATCCTGGTGGAAGCGTAAAGGATAGAATATGTCTTAGCATGATAGAGGAAGCGGAAAAGAGAAGCCTCGTTGACAAGGACACTGTCATCATAGAACCAACTAGCGGAAACACTGGAATTGGCTTGGCCATAGTTGCTGCAGTGAAAGGCTATCGACTTATCTTGACCATGCCTGATACCATGAGTGTTGAACGCCGTACACTTCTAAAGGCATATAATGCGGAATTGGTTCTCACTCCGGGCAAAGAGGGAATGAAAGGTGCCATTAAAAAGGCAGAAGAGTTAGCTTCAACCATCCACAATTCTTTCATTCCTCAACAATTTAGAAACCTTGCTAATCCTAAGATACACAGAGAGACAACTGGACCTGAAATATGGAATGATACAGATGGCAAGGTTGATATCCTTGTCGCTGGCGTTGGGACCGGTGGAACTATCACTGGAGTAGCAGAGTACATTAAACCTCTTAAACCACAGTTTAAAGCGGTCGCTGTAGAACCTTATAATTCTTCAGTTTTAAGTGGTGGCAAATCAGGTTCTCATAAGATTCAAGGCATAGGTGCAGGGTTCATCCCTGAAGTACTTAAACTGGAGCTTGTTGACGAAATTATTAGAGTAAAAGCAGACGAAGCAATACAGACGTCACGCCTGCTCGCTGAGAAGGAAGGGTTGCTTGTTGGAATTTCTGCTGGAGCAGCTACATTTGCTGCCTTAAAAGTGGCTAAAAGACCAGAAAGCGAAAACAAAGTTATAGTTGTAATTCTTCCCGATACAGGTGAACGATACCTCAGTACACCGCTATTTCGTAAATCATAGGAGAAGATAGAGTCAAAAAAACGTTCAGTTGGTTCTATAAGAGGACATGATGTCTTTTGAAAAGAGTGTGAGACAATGAGAAGAATATATATGGATTACGCTGCAACGACTCCTTTGAACCCTGAAGTTCTTGAAGCAATGATACCTTACTATACGTCAGCATATGGCAACGCATCCTCCACTAACTCTTATGGATTTGAAGCTAGGCGAGCCCTTGATAATGCCAGGAAAAAGATTGCAAACTTCATGAATGCTGAATCGAGTGAACTAATCTTCACTGGAAGTGCTACTGAAGCTAATAATCTTGCACTGAAGGGTTTTGCTCTAAAGAACGGAAAAGGAAAAACACACATCGCGA
>JAUVYS010000052.1 GCA_030602965.1 Candidatus Bathyarchaeota archaeon
GTCCGATATTCCATTCGAAGATGGTTAGTGGCGTAGGCACACACGTTCTACAACTCTCAAAGGAACTTGTAAACAAAGGACACGAAGTGCAAGTCTTCTCTTCAAACCTATCTAAAGAAAGATCAAAAACTACAGTGTCAAGTTACGACTTAATTGAAGGAATAGAAGTCAGACGTTTCAAAGTTTTCAAGATACCGCGAGTTTTTTCTGCGTATATTCCATCTCCTTCATTCGTTAAAGCCCTTCTGGGATCAGATGTTGATATTATCCATGCACATTCATATGTGTATTTTCCAACATATGTTTCAGCCTTCTCAAAAGCTATTAAGAATACGGTTCTTGTGCTGACCACTCATCAACCGCCAACACAATCTGCGTTTCAAAATCAACTTCTTATGAACGCGTATAATAATAGTATTGGAAAATTTGCACTTGGTATTGCAGACGGAATTATAGCAATAACAGAGCTTGAAAAAACATTCTTAGCCAAAATATCGAGAGTACCGCTTCATAAGATAAAAGTGATTCCCGAAGGAGTGGATTTGAAACAATTCCACCCAAAAGGAGTAAAATCTAAGGAAAAAAAAGAGATTTTGTATGTTGGGAGGCTATCATCAGAGAAAGGGCTGCTCTATTTGATAGATGCTGTTCCAAAGGTTATAAGTAAATATCCATCTGCAAAATTTGTGTTTGTGGGTGAAGATTGCGGAATTAAACAAGACACCATTGAGCGTGCCCAAGAACATGAGGTTGAACAAAACATCGAGTTTTTGGAGCCAAAATTTGGTGCTGATTTAGCATGTGTTTACAGAAATGCAAATCTCTTTGTGTTGCCTTCGCTGTATGAGACATTTGGGTTAGTGATTCTTGAAGCGATGGCATCAGGTCTTCCAGTGATAGCCACAAAGGTCGGTGGTGTTCCAACTCTTATAAAAGATGGCTATAATGGGTATCTTGTTTCTCCAGGAGACTCTAATGCTTTAGCTGAGGAGATAATTAAACTCCTCTCATCCCATTCACTTTACAAGCGTATAAGTAAACATAACATTGAAACAGCTAAACACTATTCGTGGAAAAGAATTGTCAACAGTATAGAAAATTTCTATAAAAGTTTAATTGATATGGCGAGTTGAAGATGTACCAAACCTTTATTATATAAAATTCTGAGAAACCTTTTTGGCGATCTGCTTGACTTATAATGAAAATGCTCTTAGAATAATTTTGGGTCTAAGTATCATACTAATCACAGCTTTCGTCTACTTCATTATTTTTCCAGGTCCTATAGAGGCACACTCAAAGATTTTAGCTTATGTAGCCAGTTTAATAATAGGCGCCATAATTCTTCTGTCGGCATTCTATAAAGGAAAATAAGTACAACTTACACTAGCCTTTCCAAAAAAATTCATGGTAAGCAGATAATTGTCTAAACGTCATTCATTTCAAAAATTGACTATATCTTTACTTTAAAGTCCTCTTTTATTACATTGAAAACAACATTCGTTACAGTTCTACGTACACCAGGAATGCTCAGAATCCTTTTAACCAATTCATTCAATGAATTTCTATCTTTTACACGGGCTATTATGGCGACATCGAAGTCTCCTGTAATGTCGTAAACAGCAATTACACCCCCAAGTTTAGCCAAGGCTTCCTCAGCATCAGGTAGACGTTCTCCTTCAACCTGAACCATAATCAACGTGGTGAGATCGTAACCCAGCTTAGCATAATCTATTAATGGAACATATCCCTTAATGACCTCCTTATTCCTCATTTTTCTAATTCGGTTGTAAACGGTGCCTGTCGCGACGCCAAGCTCCTCTGCAATTTCTCTGCAGCTTCTTCGTGCATCTTCTTGAAGAACTCTTAAAATTTCCATGTCAAGTTCGTCTATTAATCCTGTACGCGTGCTACTCATGCCCTTCACCATGAAAGGAACATACTCGTTCGCAAAAAACTTCTATTATATAGATGTTATTATAAAAATTTCTATTTTTTCTCTATTTTTTTGAATAAATTTATATTTTGGATGGAGAAGGATAAAATGTTTTTTGTTTTCATTCATTCTAAAGAAATGTTTCTAGCTTGGTCAGACCAAGTATTTCATCAAATTCTAATCCAACTACATCTAAGATTTGTTCCAGAGTTGACTTCATGTATTGAACGTACTTCTTCAAATCCACCTCATTTATTGAAGCAAGTTGTAAGGGTTTAACTCCCTCACTATTTGTTGACTTGATCAAAAATATTATTTCTCCAGGCTTCACCTCATAGCCAGCTTTAACAAGTAGTTTAGCAGCTTTCACATGTTGGGGTGTGATCTTGGTATAATTCTTGATTGGTTTACTAAGCATTATACTAAAGGCCAGGTCTTCAAGTGAGTATTCTCTTTTTTTAAGTTTTAAATAAACCGCGTGAACTGTGACTCTGATCTTACGTCTTGCGCTTTCAAACTCATTTGGAGACGTTACTTCGCCGAGTGACTGAATGACTTGGAAAAAAACTTCTTTCAGGAATTTTGGGATATGTCTTTTCTTTCCAGTTAATCCCTTTATGTCAACTCTTCCATCTGGATAGACACCGAGATAGTTCTTCTTTCGGAGGCTGAAAGCAGTGTATCTATAGACCTTATCTACCTCAAGCTCCATCCCCAGAGTGTCGTTTGACCATTTGATGAGTTCATCTATCTGGCTCTTAGTTGGACTTTTAATGAAGATGCTGTCTGTGTCACCATACAACACTTCAACTCCCAGGGAGTTTGCTTTATTTATAGCCTCTGTTATAGCGTATCTGCCTATCGCTGCGGTACTTTCAGCTACTGGAGGACAGTACAGACTGAAAGCGGTACTTCCAAACACGCCATAACTTGCGTTTAGAATCACCTTTAAGCTCTGTTGTATGACGTTGTACCAGCTTCTTCTTGTTAATGACAGCCTCGTGTCTTTTGATCTTGGTTTGTATCATTTGACACGCAGATCTCTTAGGGATCCTATTAGAAGGCTACTTATTCCTTTGTGTTTCTTGCACACCCAATGGTCTGTCTCAGGGACCTTGTCATTCTTGCAATCAGGATGAGTGCATAAAACAGTCTCATAGCTCAAATTCCACTTTTTAATAATCGATGGGTACAGAGACGCAAAGTCTAATACAGAAACGTTGAAGTGAATTCCAGGTTTTGGATCGATCACGATGGCTCCTCTGTACTTTTTCCCTTCGATGATGGATTTCGTGGAAGTGGTTCCCTTTAACTTCAAGAGTTCCTCTGAGGTTGGAATGAGCCAGTTCAGTCTTCTATGCTCAGAGAACATCATGCTTCTAATCCAACCTGACACTCCTTGCCGTGTAACGTCTTCAAGAGGTAGTTGACTGATTCTTGCAAGGACGACTATTAGCTTCATTACAAGATCGTCGTCGAAACTTGTGAGTTTGTATGTTATCTCTGCGTCTCGTAAACCATAGTTTATGAGTTCGGTGTATGTTAGTTCATGTATCGGAGTTTCTAACTCCACTTTTCCGATGTTGATAAGTGATTTTGCCACCATATCAAGAGTGAACGTGGTATACCTTTGACCAAAAGCATAGATCTGTATTGACCTGTTAAAGAAGAGCCTGTAAAGATCTATGTGAACCCCATAGCTGAGAAGAGTGGCTCTTCGTCCAAGCTCTATAGGTATCTGTTCTCTGGGAAAATTTAGTCTCTCAGCACGATGGTATATGTAACGAAGATCGAATTCATCTCCATTATATGTTAATACAATAGGGTAGTCGGCGAAAATCTTGAATATCTCTGTAATCAGCGACTCCTCTTTTTCAAAGAATTCAACACTGACACCTTCAGGAATTGAAGGTTTTTCTTCTTTTACTTCAGAACGTTCTAAAAGGAGAATCCTTTTGTTGCCATCCGAATCAACCATTGAGGCAGCGATGATCTTTTCACTTGCCTCATTTGGATCTGGTATTCGATTTGGTACTGAAGAGAAAACTTCGATGTCAAAAGCCACTCGTTTGAAATTAGGCACCTGGCTCTCCAAGAGTTTAAACCATCTATCAATGTAAAATCGGAATTCACGCTCTTCATCTTTAAATAATTCTTCAAGTTTTCGCTGGTCTTCTCTCGATGGTTGATAATCTACTGGGACTAAAAGGCCATCTTTCACTTCATGGGGCATTCCCATGCTGATTTGACGATCGTAAATATAAGACTCGTAATATCTAATCCTGGCCTCCCACGCTTTTGGAACCATGTCTCTGATATTGTTTGAGGGGCGACCGCCGATAGCTAAAGGATCTTTAGCATATATTTTCGTTACAGTAATCTCTTTGTCAGTCAATGGGAAGTATTTCTTAACTTGTTCAAAATGATCAAAACCTGGGTGATTCTCAATATCCATTTTATCATTCTGTTTTAGGGGTGATTCTGCTAAGCAGTAAGGAAGATGTTTTGTATTGTCGTACCAGAAATGAATCTCGTTGGTTTTTGGATCATACAATTTCAAGCGGACTACACGTTTTTTTCCATCATAAGTGGCTGAGATTAGAAGGAGATCTGATGCTTTTTTTGCAGAATTCTTACCCTTTACTTTGACTTTATCTTCTTGCTCGAAATGTTCTAATCCTTCTTTTTCATTATTTTCATCCAGAAACAAAAAAGACTCGAGCGACTTCATTTACTGACTCAACATCAATATCATTCAGGTGGTCTTGGAATAAAATGTTTCCTAAAAATAACCCGTCAAAGTCTGCATTAATACTGGCGATAAAAGCTCTTAATCAAATTGAAAAAAGCAAGATCACAGCTTCGCTGGCGTTAGCTAAAGTAGTAAAAAAGATGAATGTTAAAGACCGTGGAGCGATCTCCTATGCCAACAGGATTGTCAAAGAGACATTGAGAAGACAGAACGTTATTGATAATATTATTCATTATTCTCTTGCTCCCGAATCTATGAAAAACCTGGGCTTTGACGTCAAGTCGTTTCTCAGAATCTATGTTTATCAGACAAAACTATCCACTCATGGTGGGATCAAGTCGATAACTATGGCTCAAATGGGAAGATCGATTCTGGGCTGGAACAGAGTTGCACCGATAGAAGAGGCGCTAGGAAAAATTCTGAACTTGGATTTGAAAGCGCTATATGCGTTGGTCAGTGATGAAGAACGAGTGGGATTGAAGACATTTCATCCTACTTGGTTCGTTCGTTATTGTATACGGCTCTTGGGAAGAAATAGGGCAATCAGCTTCCTTAGGAAAAACATGGAGATCCCTCCAACTTACATTAGAATTAACACGCTCAAAGGAAATGAAGATACGATTTTATCGAAGATACACTCTGAAGGTGTACAAACTAGATCCATAGATAACCTGCGTTTTGTATACGCGATAACTGAGAGGACGGTTCCACCGACAAGAACAGATGCTTTTAAAGAAGGATTATTCTTTGTACAGGATAAATCCAGTTGCCTTGCAGTGGAAGTATGCAATCCGAAGCCTGGAATGACAGTTTTAGATGTTTGTGCGGCTCCCGGAGGAAAGACAACCTATCTCGCTCAACTAATGGAAAATAAAGGAGCAATATACTCACTCGACTACTCAACAAGAAGAATGAAGATACTTAAAAGCGAACTTGAAAGGATGGGAAGTAGAATTGTCCATCCCATTATAGTTGACGCTTATAATCCTTTTCCATTGGACATACACGTAGACCGTGTCTTGTTAGATCCTCCGTGTAGTAGCACTGGCGCTTTCTGGAAGACTCCATCCGCAAAATGGAGGATCGAACCACGTTCAATTCGTCATCTCGCATCTGTTCAGTACTCGATGTTGGAAAAATGTGTAAATTACATTAAACTAGGAGGCTATTTGGTTTATTCGACTTGTAGTATTACTGTTGAAGAAAACGAGATGCAGATAGAAAAGCTTCTGAAACGTCATCCCAACTTTGCTCTAGTAGAAGCTAAACCCTGGGTTGGTGTTCATGGGTTGAGAGGACAGACGGGTTCACAGAGACTGTATCCTGATAAGCATGACTCAAATGGCTTTTACATCGCCAAACTTGTAAAGTACTCAGAGTAATCACTCTTTAATTTGCACAGGGAACGGAGAAACTATGTTCGCGTGGCTTATCGCGTAACCTGTTAAGCCAAGTGAACTATACATGTCAACTTCGTATGTTAGGAAGAAGTATGGAACGAACCATCCCTCCTGTTCATCCATCGTCTCTAAGGTAAAGACGATTTTTCGCTTTTCGTTTTCAGGCAATTCCTCCATGAGTGTATTGATGTAGTTCACGAAGTATTCTGTACTTTTCTCAAAGTGCATGAAATAGATTCCATAAGTCCAAGCCTCGGTTTGAACAATGAAATAGTCCACGTATGGAATGATCAGCTTGTAAATTTCAATCTGATCTTGACCATAAAAATCTTCGCTTATCAACATCTTTCCTATGGAACCTAGGTTCTCGGAAACTGTTCTGTAAAATTGAACATATCCTTCTATTTCCTCAGAAGTATACTGGCTGTTCTGTTTCCCTATCTTCAAAAACACGACACCATCAAAATCGTAATCTTCAATCATCTTGAGGATGACTTCAGTGAAGTACGTGTAATACTTTGTCCCCTCAGAAATTCCATAATAATGGTCTTCGTGAAGTTCTTCGTAGGGAATGATCGTGTTATCATCCAAGATTTCAGGATGATTCCTTGTGATCCACTGCGATTTGTAACCCTTGAAGTTGTAAATATAGTCGGCTATAAAGTACACGCCCAGCAAAACCTGTTTTTCTTCATTGTGAAGAAGAGAGACAAGTCTTTTAACATCGGATTGAACCCATCCCTCGTCAAATCTTACTTTAAGGTACTGTTCGACTATCCCTGTGGCATCATAGCTTTTGTAGGTGTGTACAAAGTCGGGCGCCATTGCTAACACAACAATGTCTGAGGGATATTTCTGAATGAACTGTGGAATAGCCATGTCCTCTGCTTCTTTAGCAAAGCCGGCAGCAGGGCTTTCGGGAATAGCGATAACTAAATTTGGCTTTTGGGTTTCTATAGGAGCTGGAAATGGACCTAACAACAAAACTAACGTGCCAATAATAATGAGGACAGTTGTTATGCGTTTTAGATCGAGTTTTATAAACCTGTTTGTAACTAGATAATAGAAATATCGTGAACAGATGAGCGGGAAGGCTGGGGCAAGGGCGATCAACGCCAGTGCTATTGTGTACAAGCCTAAACCATATCGCCAGTTGTAAGTGTATGATACTAAAAAGAAATTGTTAATTGGTAACGTCAATATAATGAATGCGACGAGAAGAAAGAGCAGATTCTTCAAGAGTTTTTGAGTTTTCGAGTCTTTTAAGAGAAACAGGTCAACAATCGCGTATGGAACGCACCATAGAAAATAGTGGTCATTCATCTTAGTTGACGTTATGAAGAAGGCAAGTAAAATCACTAAGGCTCCTCTGTTTATAGTATGGAATTTGTTGTCCCATTGATCCATGTGCTTGATTACATAAAAGTACAGAATAGCAAAGATAGCTGCAAATATCAGATATCCATACTCAACGATCCAGTAGAGCTCGTGAGAAAGGAGGAACCAGTAAGTGAGCTGACCTATGTGACTAGCGTGGAAGAATAAAACGTAAATGTAACTTTCATAGTCGAGGAGAAGAAACGGGATTGAGGCTATGACTGTTGGAGCAGCGCTCAAGACCAAATATTTGATGATCGTGGCGTTATCGACTTTCTGCTTGTATTTCATGAAGTAGAAATATAAGGGCACGAGGAAAACAGGGTAAATCTTAAATGCTATTCCAAGTCCAAGGGTTAAGGCGCTCTCTTTCCATTTCTTATCATAAAGGTAAATTGTAGAAAGAAAAGTTAGGATCATGGGTAAAGCGTCGAACATTCCCCAAGCGCTACCAACCAAGATCACGAATGGGTTCAGAAAATAGTAAGCGTATGCTTTTGTAGCGGTCTTTTCGTTTCCAGTCTTATTCTCAATGACCTCGTAGATTTTTTGGGCAGCAAATACGTCGGCCACGATCATAGGAAGTTTAAGAACCAACATCATGATGTATAGGTTCGATGCGAAGAGAGAGCCTAAAGCACAGAATACCATCCATAACGGTGGATACGCATAGTATCCCCAGTACCAGTTAGACTCTAATCCAACTGTATA
>JAUVYS010000078.1 GCA_030602965.1 Candidatus Bathyarchaeota archaeon
CATTATACGTCGGTGGTTATCAGGAACGCACGAAACAGAATAGGTGTAGTGCCTAGAATAGATGATTTGAGAGAGAAGCTTGAGCAAGCCGGAATAATCCAGGTAACACACGACGACATCAACGAAGCCATAATGGCAGCATACGAAAGAAGAGACAGCTGGTTCGCGGGCATAACCCTAGAAGAACTCAACATCTTCCTAGAAACCTAGATAGGTTCTTTCATCTCGTCAAAGAACTTAGTCGCTTCTTCATTGAAAAGCGCAAGTTTGTCTTTGAATTTCTCAAGGATTTCATTAGCCTTTGGATTATGAGACTTCAACAAGAAAAGATTAAGGTATAGTTTCATCCATCTCTGTTCTAGTTCTTCAATATCATAAGTTAACGACATTTTCATTATCCCTCCTCTACACTGTACCCCGTCAGTTTTGCGTAAAAAAAGAGTTATGGAGTGAAACTATTCCATGTTTTTCCACCGTTTATGCTCCACCAGAATGTGTTATCAACAGGTAATATGTTAGTTCCATCGCTTCTATGTAAGACAACAACCCAATCAGTCGGCGGCGTGTTTTTCTGTAGCGTAAAACCGAACCATTCTCCTTCACCGTAAAAGTCTCGTGTATGCCATTCGTAGTCTCCATCTGTGTCTTGTCTGATTTTCAGTTCTCCGATTCGGGTAGCCCACTTTACAATAAATCCGCTGCCCCCTATAGATCTGGCAACGCCTACATCAGCATAGTAGCCATACTCGTAATGGTAATTTCCTCCAACTCCCCCGCTTGTGGTCATAGCAAAAATGTCATGTTCACCATCTAAGTCCACTCTCACTATATACGGCAAATTAGCGGGTGCGCTTGTGTTCCATCTGATTGATTGATCGCTGTAGTCGTACCAGAGATGGTCAGGATTCAGAGACACAATCTTAGGTTTTGGCTCAGGCTTTACATATCTGCGCCAATACCGAGAATGACTCCAACCTCTTCGTCGTCTTCTTCTTCGTCCACAAGCTTCAGCAATCGCAACCGACGACAATAACATAACGGTAACTAGCAGAATAGTTAATACAACAATTTTCTTATTTTTTATGCTTCCACCTCCTTCACATTATACTTGGCGATTTTTGCTTCTTTTATCCAGTAAAGCAAATTCAGGTGCTCCGGTAAATGTTTACGGACCACGGCCAAGCCGATCTTATGACCATCATCCCGGGTCTCAGCGAAACCACATAAAATAAAGTCGTACTGCTTAAACTTGGAATTCATAATATTCCATTCTTGACTTGGATACTCTTTTTGTAGCTGCTCAACCACCGGACTTATCTCCTTCAGATGCTCCGCTTTGAATCCAATCAAGATAACCCATCTGCCAGAATACTTACCCAACTTTTATCACTTCCACTAAGCAAGGTTTTTGTGAATTTTTAACTGGTTTCCTGGACACTCTCAAACAAGAATCTTCTAGGGCACAACTGAATCTTATATGTCCAAAGTGGCTTAGACTACTCCACATAACACTTTCTTCCTGCTCCCGGGTTAAATGCGCGCGCGGAAAACGAAGGTGCCACCCATTGTCGCTCCGCATTATAACTGCTGTATCTCCTAAAGGAAACATAGCTGCCAATCTTCGGGCTTCCATGCGTACTAGCTCTAGCATATTGTCCCACATTGGACCCGTTCTAGTGAACCATGATCTGCCGCTATCGTAATCAAGGAATACTCTCATTTTATTTTAGTTCCTCCTTTACTCGTTCAATTTCTGCTTCTGTAGGATGATAGATCCATTTTTCTCGGCGCTCGTCCCACTTCATTGCGCCGTCCTTATCAATAATCATCGTTCTTTCAAACCATACCCCCATCGTGTCAGATGATGGATCTGGGTTCGGTTCCGGCTCCTTCGATGATTCCCCTACGATAAGTTCTCCTACAGTTAAAGCCTCAGCTTTTGCGATAAAGTCTAAGGGAATCCTTTTTGTGTATGGAATTCCCTCTTTTGACCGTCTATAACTTACAAGCGAGTCTTCGTGGGGAATGCCTTTTGGATCATCGAAGTATGCTAGGCTCAGTTGGTTTGGATGTCTCCATTTTGCCATGCCCTTCCAGAATCCGATGAAATGGTATTTAGCAATTTCTATTTCCTCCTTTGTCAACCACCAAGTCCAGTCTACGAGCCCTGTTTCTGGGTCTATTATGCCGTCTATCTCAAAGAAGCCCTGGAACATGCCGGATGGCGTAGGAGCTCTTTCCATATTGTAGAGTCGAATATGAATTCTATGCAGTTTTGGTGGTTTAGGTTTTGGCGGAGGTTTAATTTTTGTACGAAAAAATCGTAGTTCTGTTGTTATTCGTTCCTCAAGGAGTGGTAGTTCAAGGATGCGTATGTGACGCATTTGAGTAAGTAGCCGTGTTCTTCGGCGATCTAGTTCGCGGATGCGGTCTCCGATGATTACTCGGGTGATGATGCTGACGTATGGGACTCTTCGTATTAGGGTTCGTTGTTCCCGGGCTATTCCTGAGATTTTGCCCAAGAATGAGAAGTAGCTGCTGCGTAAACGTTTCCTCTTGGCGCCTAATACCCCTAAAGATGAAAGCTCGGAGTACCATTCTTCATTCGAGACGACGCGCCATTGTTTAGGTGCAGCCAACAGAAAACCTCAAAAAGTATTTATGTGTTCTTAACTCTTTTTACATTATGCCTCCCCGTGGGCGTCGGCGCTGTGTAGGCTTTCGGGCTGAAGGGTCGAATCAAATACACGGGGCTTCATCTTTTTCACCTTTGATCTTGTTTCTCGACGTATGTCTTAACATCAACGGGATACTGTGGCATCACTTTTAGATCTGGATCATTAGACTCGATGAGCAAAAAAGCAAGAGTTTTTCCTTTTTGGGATATTGTTACTTTATAGAAAATCTTTTTTATTTCCATCTTTTTCACCTAAGTTTCTTCAGCCTCATTTCTATATTGTTTTCTCACAACTTTACACTCGTCACACCAAATCATTCTTGACTTCCATTTTTTCCCTCTAATATCATGTGTCGTAGCGTAAGTTGCAGTAGCCTTTTTACAAACTGGGCAATAATGAAAACCTAAGTAATATTTTGACACCAACCTTTTTCACCTACTCATTTCTAAGCTCGCGGGGTAATGTTGGAAGACTCTTAACAAATTCTCTAACTTGTTGCTTCAATTTGATTGCGCCTTTTGTAAGCTTGCTGTCCTTTTCTTTACCATATTCTTGCCATAGAAAAACTAATTCATCCATGTCTTTAAACTTCATTTTTTCTGAGCCTCCAACTTCTCTATTTCGTCAAATAGATAACTCATAACGTCACTGATGTTGTCAACAATTTGAAGTGTGATTGATCGTCTGCTTCTCCAAAGCATTCTGTATGACCGAAGATAATCCATTTTCTCTTTCATCAACTCTTTATCTTTAACAGTCATGGTTTCTTCTCCCTCTTCTGTTCTTTGACATCCAGCAACCCTTGAGCATTAATATATGCCATCATTGAACCGAAATGTTGAGACTTTGTTCTCATCAACTTAGCCATCAATTTTTTGTCAGGCTCTTTTGAAAGCGAAAGTTCCTCAAGGGCGGTTTCTATATCTGCAATCTTTTTAGACTCTCTTTCTTCCAAAAGTTCAAGTGTTGCAACCAAACCCTCAACATTATCTTCAATCTCTTTGACCTTGCGAACATCAGCACTAAGTTCTTTAATGGACGACCAAGGATAAATTTTGTCTTGAATCGCCTTTAATTCTTCAATAAGTTCTTTCAGTGTTTTTGATGAAACCATTTCTTCACTCATTTTTCTGAGCCTCCTTCTTTGCTTGTAAGTACTTGGTAATGAGTTCTATAATTACTTCGTTGGCTTTTCTTCCGCCACGTTCTTTTAGGACAATTACAAGAAATTCTGTCCATGTTTTGTCAGGAATATTTATTGTGGTTTTAACCAAACTAGATCACCTATAAATCAACGGATATAAGGATAAATGGCAATAAATCTTAAATAAGTGTTGTGGTTATCATTGTTTGTTGATAATTATGGATTTAGAGATGCTGCTGAACTATATTTTGCAGGGCATCTTTTTGATTGTCGGCATTTACATTGGAGAAAGAGTGACTATGAGGGGACTGGAGAAGCGCCTCACTAGAATGTTCAATAAAAGCAAGACTGGCCAGAGGCTTTTGACTCTTATTAATAACCCGAGCCTCGAAAAAGACGTGAATGCCCTGTTAAAGAATGCTGCCGGCTTTTTTGAGGAAGCAAGAGTCTTAGTTTCTAGTCCTGAAGCAAAAAACTTTTTTGCGAATGCTACCGAGTTGTTGAAGCAGTTTAGCTCTGAAGAGACGCCTAAAATGCTTGAGATGCCGGAGAAGCCGTCAAAGACGCCATAACTGTAATATATCAAAAACACAACATAATTAATGTTGGTGATTGTTTGGCATCCAAGAAACCTGATAACCCTGGTTTTGTGCCTATTCCCTTTTGTGATGAACGTACTAAAAGAATAGAAGCAAAAATTGAGGGAATGAAAAACGAGATCCTTAACGCGGTTAACGAGAAAAACAGTTTGTCTTGGCAAGCCAAAGCAGTAATAGTCTCTAGCGTAGTGATGGCTACAGCATCAATTATCGTAGCAGCCATCCAAGTTTTTGGCTAGTTCTGTTTCTCTTTCTGCATGTATTCGATTACTATGAAGAATAGGATGCATGCAACGCCGATACCAGATATGATGATTCCATTTTCAAAGTCTGTTTTTATTATGTTAAGGCCTATTGTTAAGAATGCTATTCCCATGGCGAGTAGGCTACCTTTGCCAACGTCTTTTGTGACGTTAAGAACCGTTACTTTTCTTGTTTCAAGATTCCTGTAAACTAGGAATGCTATGAGCATTATAGCGAAACCGAACCAGCCGCCCTGAAGGCTGAGTAAACCAGGTATTCCTCCTGCAGCTAACTGTGCTCCAGCCCAGTCGTGAAAGGTTACGCCGAATGCTATGAGAAAGATTATGAATATTATATCTTTTATGGACACACTGTCACCTCCTTCATTTCTCTTTCCATATGAAAGAACCGCTATCTCCGGGTTCAAGCATATGGTTAGTAACAATTACATCGTCGAAGGCTATAAAGTAGTTTCCATAGTTGACGATTTCGTATGCGCTTTCAAGAGTCACAGATGCTTTGCTGTAGCAGCTTGTTCTGCCTGTCTTATGAACAACATCGCCAACCCACACGTCTCTTACTTCATAGCCGAAGGGACGGTATCCTTCATCTACGATGTATTGTTGTTTGCAGAGTAAACTCACTTGGTCGCTTCCTGCAAAACCTAAGCCTACAAACTCAAATTTGCTGGGGGGAAGCTCAACGTCAAAGAAACGGGTCTCCCAGGGAATTGACATTCGTGCCACAGCAAAGTCTATGTGATTCACTTCTTCAACGATGGGAAGGAAACGGGTTTTCCGTCCTAGCACCTCTGAAATAGCATTTAATGTGTCTGCTACAATGTTGGATATGGGGCATTCGCTTATGTCCCCAATAGGATGTAATTGTTTATGCCAGTAATATTTAGCAACCACTTCAGTTCCACCGTCATAGTCTCCTGGTTGCAGGATCCGTTTTTCGTGACTTGTCTTGTTTTTTGGTTCTTCAGCTAGTACATGTGCGTTGCTTCCTAAGAAAACTTCGCTTTTGTCGGGGGATGTGGTTTTTTCCATGAACCAGCCTAGGGTTCCTGCTGTGATGGATGCGTTACCGATGCTGATTCCGGCTACTAAAGGGCGGATCCGAGTGGTTTTCTTCACGTTTTTTACGGCAGATAAAGATAGGGCTTTGATTTCTCCAAACTCAACCACATCTATTGGTATGCCTTTTATTAGTGATGGTAGAATGTCTTGTTTACGCAGTTCTTTTAGGGAAACCTTTTTTGTCACATGAATTTGGATGCATAATTCGTCGATGATTTTGCCTTTGCGCTGTCTCTTCTGCAATGTTTTGGCATATCCTGTCACGTTAGGGAACTTAAATATCTCTTTTCGAATAAATTTGTCCATATCCAACATGTTAACCTCATTTACGTTTAGCTATTAAGTAGCCTACTCCTGCAATGGCGGTTGCTGAACCCGCTACAATAAGTAGTTTTTGCCAAAGAGGAAGCGCATTGAATTGATCCAGTAAGGTTGGTTTAATAATGGTTGGAATTTCTTCAGCAACCTCTTCTCTAGGTTTCACTTTTCGCCAGTAC
>JAUVYS010000082.1 GCA_030602965.1 Candidatus Bathyarchaeota archaeon
TTAGAAATTATGATGACGATGACTCTCGGCAATACAGTAAACTGACCCCTACAATATTTGGTTATATCACTAAAGACGAGTTAAAGATACTGTGCGCTAAAGGTAAAAATGCTTTGAAGGAATTGCAAAAAGAAACAACAAGAATAATGCCTTCTCTAAAAAAACCAATATATGCTTTTCAAAGTAGATTTGAACGTGGTGTTTTGCACCATTGCTATGGTGTTGAGTTAAAAATTAATGGAGAATTGAATGCGGAAACGTATGAAGGGAAAGGTGATGCTTGTGCTGAATTGAATATTCCGAATTATGGTGACCCTTTTAACAATAGTGGCAAGGAATGTATGTTGGCATGGCTCAGAGGAGACTATAAGAGTGCAAGTAAACACAATAGGAGTTGTTTGCTGAAAGAAAGAGACATTTTACTCAAAAGGGATTATCGAAAACCCGATAAGCTAAAATTGCGCTGATCTCAAACAAAATATTCTAAATCAAATAACTTAACAGTATCCTTCGCAATACATCTTTGAGAAAAAGGACTTACGATATACTATGAAAGTTTTGAGAATCTATTACGCTCATGCAATATGCCTTTATGGTACAGAGCCAGAAAAGAAAGAATTAGTGTTGATACGTGAGAAAATTAAGGATGCAGAGATAATCAATCCCGCTAACTATCCGAACCGTTCAATGGACTTCTATCTGAGATTAGTTGATAAATGTCACATTGTTGTTTTCTCTCGTCTATTAGGAAAAGTCACTGCTGGGGTAGGGAAAGAAGTCAACCATGCTCTGAAGAAGGGTAAGGATGTATACATGTTGAATGAAGTAAGCTTGATCCCAATAAAGTCTCCTGTGAAGTATATATCCCGCCAAAGTACAATAGAACTTTATCAAGAATGGTTGCTACAGTAAGAAATTGTCTAATGCTCTACAAGGTTCTGTTAAGTCTTAGGGTGATGAGTTAACGTGTCAAAAATCGGTTGACGATTCAATCTCACCACTGAGAAGGTTTACCTATATCTTAAAATAATTGTCTTCTCCCTTTATTCTTGAGGAAAAAAACATGACTAAAAGAAGTCAAGGACGCTCTCCTAATGACCAACGGTCCGATGCCAAGAATCCAACGAGCCAAGAACACAAAGACGCTATGGACAATCGGAGCGTCCAACTGAATCAACAAAATCAAGAAAAGCCTAAATAGATACAGAAATAGATAGAACAATAACAAGATAAATTACAAAAAGTTACAGTGTTAGGAAATTAGGTATTTTCAACTCCCTTTTTTTCTATTGCGAGTCTGCATGGGCTAATCGGTCTCATTTCTGCTTGCGTTTTGGATTAAAGTCTTCCACTTATTCTTTCCCTCAACCGTTATTCCACAAACTTCTGCAGGGGTTTTTCCTTTTAGCCCTTCATGTTCTCTAATGTAATTGTGGAAAATTTGGTAGCCCTTCAGAATTGGCGTGTCCTTTCTCTTTAGTCCTCTCATGACTTTTTCTCGGTCTCTAATTTCTCCGTTTAGTCTTTCCATTTTGTTATTGTTGTGGTCGCCTCGTATCTTGATGTGTCTTATGTGTTGGGTTCTTGGATTTCTTAGTGTCCAAAACTCTTTCTTGTAAGCGTCATTGTAAGCTGGAAGACCGTCAGTTATCAAAGTCTCAGGCTTCTTACCAGTAACCTTTTTCGCAAGTTGAAAGAGTTTTCTTGCGTCATGCTTATACTTAGACTCCGCAACTTCTTGAGCTATCCAATAGCGTGTTTCATCATCCATTATCGCAAAGACATACTTCATATCACCTTTAATCTTAACCCAAATCTCATCGGCTCTCCAAGTATCTGAGACTTGAGGTTTCAACTTCTCAATATATTTACCCATCAAGGCAACGTATTTTTTAATCCACATATATACCGTTTTATGTGAAACATCTACTCCTAACAATCTAAGCGATTTCTGAGTATTCCTTAACGATTCACCGCTAAAGTATAGTTGTATGGCTGATGTAATGGCTTGAGGATTATGCTTCATCCTCTCAAAACCTATGTTTACGCTGAAAGTCTTTCCACAATCACCACAGAGAAACCGTTGAATGTCTCCACTCTTGTTGTGTCTAACTCCGAATTTCTTGATGTTTGGTGAATGACAGAATATGCATTCTGAAATTGCTATTTGCTGGATTATTGTGTCTCTCTTTATCTGCTCCTTTAGTCTAAGGCTAAGTTCAACAGCCCAAGCATGCTTACACTTAACCCCTCTGAACCTATGATCTGGACATTCACATATCCACTCATCTTCTGTTCGAGAAATTAAATAAGTGCCATTTCCACTCTGAGAAAGAACTTCGTAATCATAATCGCTAACTCTCTCAATTTGACTATCTTGCCTATTGACTATCGCCAAACCTCTCATTTCCCGAGCTTTTATCTGAGATTGCTTCAGTTTAAAGGTCATTTCTGTTCCTCTTGTAGCATTTACTACAAATAGTATTATGTAGTATTGTAGTATTTAAGGTTTACTACAAGTAGCAAAAACTTTAATACTACATTGTCCATCTGTTACTTAATGGGGCAAAATGTCGAAACAAATAGTTACAAGTATCCGAGTAGATGAAGAGCTTTGGAAACAAGCCAAAATCTATTCAATAAAGAAAGGGTTGACTCTTGCGGAGTTATTAAACCGACTAATCAGAAACGAGTTGGAAAAGAATAAGCAAAAATAACACTTTACGCAAAAGAAGGATGTTCAATCTCATACTCAAGTTTCGTCGTTTCCGAGGCGAATCTTTCAGCCATCTCAATAGAATTTCCTTCAAGGTCTGTCACATTTGCCCTCTCTCTTTTGATAAAACTTGATATATCCTCAGGTCTCCTTTTTCCATAGACAACCTCTTCATACATTCGATGCAACTGGATCAGCATTCTTAACGTCTCAGACAAAACCTCTTCTGAAATCTTGGTCGCTTCTGAGAATGCTCTCATCATATGGTCTGAAAGGATTGGTAATCGGACAATCGCAAGTTTGGTTTTTCTCAAACGTTGTCTCCCAGTGCTACCACTCATCATAAACTTAAACATACGTTGGAAGAGGTTGCTATTGAAGACTACAGAAAGATAATATGGTGAAATTTCAGATGATGGTTTCAGCTTTAATATGAATAGCTGATCATAAATTGGTACTCTTACTTCTCCATCCGAATGACTCAAAGTCAATCCTATAGCTTCAAGATAGTCAATCTCTGAGAGTATCACAGTTGCTTTAGCTATCGTGTCTCCACTTGAATGAAGCCTATTAAGAATTACATCATTAGGTTTTGCAAAATTATTTTTCCATAAACGTTCCACACTCTTTATGTTCTGAGGAACTATTCCTTCAAAACGATAATCACTTAAGGTTATAGCTGTGTGCTTTTCTCCAACATTCAAAGAGGAAGGATAGATTATGTCCACCTCTTTTCCCAATATAATATGTTTCGGAAACATGATTTCGATAGCTTTCATGAAGTAATATCCAGGGTCTAACGTCTGCTCAGATAACGTTCTCGTTTCCATAAAAAAAGAATAATTGGTAGGCATCTTCGAACTTATTGCCATATCAAAGCTTTCCAATAAACCTTTCAAGACAGCCTTAGCCCTACTCCTCAGTTGAAAAGCTTCTTTGACAAAATCGCCTATTTCCTTTTCCATGTCGCCAAGACGAGGAATACGTAACTTCTTAAGGTCGCTATTCCAAACACCAGGTCTTGCGGTTTCTCTAAACGGAAGTTGAAGGAGCATAGGGACACTTCTTAATGATAATAGAAGGTAATAACCATCAACATCTGATGGTCTAATACGCATGAAATGATTATCTGCTACTCCATCAAAGGAAACCAACCCAATTCTACCAATACGCCCAGCATACTTATGAAACAGTATATCGCCTTTTTCAAATTTGAGACATAACACATTTTCCATTTTTCCAGATGGTTCATAAACTTCTCCTGTCGCTCTATCCACATGTTTCGACTTGACTCTACTTACTAATACTCCTTCAATAGGACCTCCTCCAACATCAGCCAAAGAATCAAGTGAATCGTGATTCACCTTTATGTTAGCTGAAAGGTCAATGTAGTCTCTTGGGTTGAAAGTTTCATCAATAAGCTCAGACAACTCAACCAGTTTAGCTGAATATGGGTTTTCTTCCACCTTAACGAATGCCATGAATTTCCTCTTCCTCGCTCTTCAAATCCAGAAGTCTTTGACTCACTTCTAACTCTTCAAGTTGGTTCTCCGATATTGGCTTATATTCTCCTATCCCTGTTTCGAAACCTACAAACTGGATAGTAGATAAAAGAGCTCGTCCTGTCTTCTCTTTTTCGCTTCTGGGTTTTCTCAAGTACAATATGGAAGTTCTTGCATTTGAACCGCCAAAAGGCTTGAAGACTCCTACGGGTAAGACTATCGTTGCACGGACAATCATATTGTCCAAAATCCAACGTCTTAGCTTCTTAAATCGCGTTCCATCAACAAACCTATGTGGTACAACTATGGCAAGTCTTCCTCCAGGTTTCAAAAGTTCATAGCAACGCTCAAGAAATAGAACATCAGCACCATTATACCCATACTCCTTGAATAAAACGTAATCTCCAATTATATGCTCCAAATGTTCTAACGGCAAGTCAAATGGCGGATTAGTGAAAACTACATCAAACTTTCCTTCAACACTACGAAGAGGATTCGCATTTTTGTTCAACGAATCTTGACGATAAATGTTTCTATAGCCATCACCATGAATTATGAGGTTGATTTTGCAGAACTGAACTAACGTCTCTGCTCCATCTATACCCCACAAATCTTCTTCAAGAAGTTTAATTTGCCTTTCTTTTTTTTCTTCCTCTGACACTTTCATGCCTAAAATTCTCTTTCTTACTTCAAGAAAGGAATGGATGAGGAAACCTCCGCTACCACAAGCGGGGTCAATTATCTTTTCCCCTGGTCTTGGGTCAACCAAATGAACCATGAATCTAATAATCTCTCTTGGGGTGAAGTATTGCCCAAATTCACCTCTAAATAGTGTCTTGAGAAAAGTCTCATAAACAGCTCCTTTAATGTCCTCTCCTCCACCGTAGAACTGGTAGTCTTGAAGTAACTTTACGATTCTCTTTGTTGTTCCATAGCTTAGGGTTATTTTGCTTTCATCTGGGAAAATCCCTACGGGTTTGTTCCCTCTATACTCGTTATTGGCTTCGGAAAAGATTTCGTTGATAACGTCTGTTGCGTTCTTTTGAGGATAGGCTCTAACTTGTTCATTTATGAAGGATGAAGAAAATCTGTAGGGTCTTGACTTCTTCACTGAATGCTCTTCTTCATAGATTTTTGCCAGAATGATTTTGCTAATTTCTGCTAAAGCTTCATGTCCATATTTACCTTCTGCTTCGATTCTGGTCTTGCATTCCTTGAACAGGGCTTGAAGTTCATGTCTGTCTCTAACAAGTCGTCTGGTTTCCTTGAGACGTTCAGCCTCCTGTTTCTTAGAGGTGGCCACTAAAGGGATACCACTTCTAACCATCCTTTGAGCACGATATATATCGGGGATTGCTTCGCTGTCTCCGAGGTATGAACCACCTAAAGTATCGTAGGTTTCCCATTTTAAGCCTGTAGATACAACCGAAGAGGGAAATTTCTTGGGGAACTCATATAGCCTCCCATTGGATATGGCTTCATTTGCGTCTCCTTGTTCAATTGTCTTATTGATGGGTTTGGATTCAATCATCAAAAAGGGCTCAGAGTTCACATAGATAGCAATATCTGGAGTAATCCTTTCAAATCTCGAACCAACAGGAACATTTCTGGTTACTCTAAACTTGAACAGTGCTCCATTTTCTCCTTTATATTCTAATATTTTCTGGAGAAAGGGCACAGTGATTTTGTGTTCTACATCAGTTTCAGAATTTCGTTCAACATCACCTATTGATACTCCAAGCTCCTTAAGAATATCCATGTCGCCTAACCAGAACCAGATATAACACTCCACCTATTTCAACTTTCTCCCCAGAAGCCTATCAACCAATTTTTGACAGGGAACTCCAGTAACCGAACACTTGACAGAACCGTTGCATTGAATGAACTAATT
>JAUVYS010000105.1 GCA_030602965.1 Candidatus Bathyarchaeota archaeon
CTTGGGGCGACGTGTCTTTTGATTATCCAGATGTTGCAAGGATTAACGTGACGAGGCAGGTTGGGAGAAAATTCTCAAAGAGAGGCAACTCTGGAAACCATAGGTTCTATGCGACGTTTGTAACACCTGAAACCAAGAAACTGCTTCTCGAGTATAAGAGACACAGAGAAGCAAAAGGAGAGCAGATTACATCAGATACTCCATTGATCGCATATAAAGGAAGAAGAATAAGAGTGTCGGCTTTTGAGTATCGATGGAAGATAATATTGAAGAAAGCTGGGCTGGCAGAACGAAGTCATAGATGGTTCAAGCTTCACCTCCACACCTTACGTAAGTTTTTTAGAACAAATTGTGTAGGCGTTGACTCTTCTTACCGAGAGTTCTGGATGGGACACAGAGGAGGATACTTAGATGCATCATATTTCAGGGCGGATGAAAAACGACACTTAGAAGAATACAGGATTAATATACTATAATTAAAATATTTTTGCTATCACTAGAAAAACCATAAATAACACTCCAAACCTAGCCCCATGGTAGTACACAAGGTCTAAGTTGCCATAATTCTTAGTAGTTAAAGCATCCCACATTGGCTTTACAACAAATAGAACAGTTGGAAGTGGTAGTAAAGCAACTGTGTGAATTACATGAAGAGCCACTAGAGCACATCCTGCAATAACAGCAGATGTCATCAATACTATGCAAAGGTACAATGATGCCTCCCTACCAATAATCGTAGTAGTAGTTTTTAGAAACTGTTTATCCCCCTCATAATCCTGTACATGATTGACAAGTTGTGCAACTGCAGATAATGAACCACTCAGAATAAAAATTGCAATACATGGGGAGTCAAATGGCTTATAAGCTAGATATCCCATGACAACTGGCAACGCAAATAGGAACACATGCCATATTAAATCCCATGGTGGATGTGCTTTAACTCGAGGCCAACAAGAGTAAGTGTAAAAAAGTAGTAGTAGAACTCCAGCAATTAGCTGGTTCTCCAAAGACATGAAAAAGACCATTGAAATAGCTAAAATAAACATTCCTGCAGTTACTGTAACAGCTTGACTCAAAGATGCTTCTCCTACTGTTAAGGGGTTTCGTCGCTTAATTGAGTACTTATCCATTTCTTTGTCAGTGATATCATTCAGTGCAAAACCTGCAGCAACACAAGCTAAAGTGAATACCATAAGAGGAATTATTTTCAAATCTAAGTTAAATCCTATTGCTACAAAAGCTGCTAGTAGAGGGTCTAAGATGCACATAGGACCAAGAATTTTTTCCCACCGTACAATTCTACAAAAAACTCTAAATTGCATTTTTCTAACCTTTTTTGCTTAATTTCATTAATATTGATGTATTTGATCCTTTTCTTCAATTTTTGTTTTTCCATCAATAAAAGCACTAAAAACTTTTAATTTCGTATTCCAAACCAATACTCTTACCCAAAATACGATTACGAAGTTTTGCCAAAACGAGAGTTCGAACGTAAAATGGAATTACATTTCATAAGCAAAAACAAAAAATGATTAATACAGCTTCTCTGACCAAAACAAACCCAAACCTAATAGAAACAAAAAATCAATTGGGCTCGGGTTTAGTGATTTTGAAAAGCGATATTCTTGAATTAAGACAATCAGAGACCAATTCATCAGGAGATTTATTTAAGAAGTCACAAAAAAGTTTCAAAACATTAAGATGCTGCTTTCTTGTATGGTCACTTCCAGAATGTTCAAAAGCTAAGTTTCTAAACCACTTCTTAACTGACTCATTTTCTTCGAAATGCAATTTCAGACGTCATAATAAAAATATACCCTAAGTCTGGAACACAGATTTTCAGAGACAGGCCATGCTGAGAAGCCATTGATCATTATGTTTCTTGTCATTTTAGGTTCTGTAAAATCTTTGTCTGAGTGGTGATTGTGTAAAAATAGTCTGATAGTTTTTAATAGGTCTTTGCAATAGATGATGTTTAAAGTTGTTTTAGATGGTTTTTAAAGTTGTTTTTCTTGCTCATGCTCCTGACGGTGAACCGGAGAAGCATAGATGTGTAGTTGAGACATCGAGGTATAAGCTCTTTGTAGTTGTTGTTAAGAGTCAAGATCAAGCGGTTGAAGTGTGTAAGAGTCTTGTTGAACAAGAGAATATCGACTCCGTTATCCTTTGTCCAGGATTTACGCATAGAGAGGTGGCAGAGATTTCGGAAGCGGTTGGAGAAGATGTTGGCGTGTCTGTCGCAAGAGGAGATGGACCAAGCAATAGAACTTCATCGAAGGCAAGACAAAGAGAAGGCTACGCAGGGAAACAAACAAGATAATACTTTCAATCAACAATTACATTAAACTCACATTTCAAAAAGTCTTCTACTTGCTTTCTCACGTGCATGATTTTTGAGAAACATGCGAGAAACGAAGACAAAGTAATTTAACATTCATTCCCACCATTGTGTATTCAGGTGTTGACTGTGAATTATACTCGTACAAGCAAAACTCCAAAGTTTAAAGCGAGAAATGTTGAAATCCCGCCCTACGTTGTCGATCGATCCATACTTCGCAGTTACAATAGTAAAAACGTAATTTTTGACAGGGTGATGTGGGATTCGTCATGGAAGGGTTATATGCGAATGTATGATGAGAAAGTTCTTGACATAGTTTCGAAGGGAAAACTTGGTTATTCAAGAGTGGATTTTGCGTTGGCTTATGCCTCTTGGATTGTACATGACGCTTTTGAAGGCGCTTTTTCCTGGAAAAAAATCAAACCGTATAGAAAACCGGTTGACACAGTTGGAATTGACTGGACAAAAAAGAAGTATGTGGTTGACGATGTGCGTGAGATGAATAACCAAATCAAACGAGCAGCAAGGCTTATTGGCTCATCGCTTGTTGGAGTGACTGAGCTTAACAGAGACTGGGTATACGCGGATGTTGATGTTCCGATGGGGTTTGAGAACGTTATTGTTATGGCTGTTGAAATGGACGCGGGTGAAATTGCAGCTTCTCCTGCCGCTCCTGCTGCAGCTGCTACTGGGGCGGGGTATTCAAGAATGGCATTCATACTTGCGTTGATGGGCGAATTCATTCGGAATCTTGGGTATGAAGCACTACAATGCGGTAACGATACTGCTTTAAGCATCCCACTTGCAATTGACGCTGGGCTAGGAGAACTAGGTCGCAATGGCCTGCTGATAACGCCTCAATACGGTCCGAGAGTTAGACTCTGCAAGGTTATCACGAACCTTCCGTTGATACCCGATAAACCAATAGAGTTTGGCGTAAAAGAGTTCTGTAAGAAATGCAAACTATGTGCTGAGCATTGCGAAGCAGATGCAATTTCAAAGGATGATGAAGCAACCTTTCAAGTTGCATGCAGATCCAATAATCCAGGAGCAATGAAGTGGTATGTCAATGTTGAACGATGCTATCTTTACTGGTGTGAAAACGCCATCGACTGCTCGACATGCATAAAAGTCTGCCCTTATAACGTCGCATCTGCAGGAGAAACCGGCCTTTTGATCGACCGACAAAATGCTAAAAAAACACAGTCACTCTGAGGGTTCCTGTCAGTCCAATCAAGGACAGGCCACCGATAATATGTCATCGATCATTACATTTAATCGTGCGCGCGAAGAGGACGAGGGAAACATTTGAAAGTTAATAGAAACGGATTTTGTTTGAGGAACTGTCAAGATTAATTACTTCATGTTAAGCCAATAAGACATATTTGAGATAGCTGCTGAACATCAGGTTTGTAGTCTGTACGACAGCTATAATAACAAAGTCCCTAGCCAATAATGAGCCCAGCTTAAACATCGCCTCATCCTCGGTTCCAAAAAGAATCTGAATGTTCTGTAGAATGTGAAGGCTCATGAAAGCCATAAGCACAGCCAGTGTGATATAGTAGACTGCTCCTAGCTCAAACATGAAACCTATAAGAACCGTTAAAGGGATGAGGCAGTAGCCAAGCAAGATCGTGAGATGAAGCCCTCTCCTGAAGCCCAGCAAGATCAGAATTGTTCTCGCTTTGCTCTTCAAGTCTGACGAGTAGTCCGCCAAATCCTCCCAAAGGCTGTTCACCGCAGTTGTCAAACCCAAAAGCAGAGCCAGCATGCACACTTCCAAAGTGAAGGCGTTATAGAAGGCAGAGGCTATCATGACGGGGATTGCTCCTACAGCATTGTTTACTAAGGGCTTGTAAATTGTCTGTCTCAACCTTAAGGGTGGAACCGAGTAAGCCACGCCCAAGAAAAGGCCTAACAAGATAAAGAAGGTCACAAGAGGAATGTTTGTCGCTAGACCTAAGCTGATAGAAACCAATAAAAAGAACGCGACCACAACTAAGCCCCAAGACCCTAGCCTCGTTGTGAACTCCGACCGGAACGGATCTGACTCCTTGTCCAGTTCAACATCAAATATATTGTTGATGGCGTCTACGCAGCTCCACCCGCAAAAGCCTATGAATCCAAGGTAGACGGCATCCAACCAATCAGAGCACCGCCCGACTAGGAGAGCAGCGCCCATAGAGATCATGAAGAGCATAAGGCCTCTTTCAGCCGATAAGAAGAGATAAAAGCCCCTCAGCCAGCGAAACATGGAAACAGTCTTTCCAGGCATAGTTTGATCCTTTTCCAACATGATTTCTCATGGAGTAGGCTCGATAAGAACTCAATTGCCTATTGTTCAAATTTAAACATTTACACATTAATTAGAGATGCCCCCAGCAAACTTCACTAACCCATGCGCACAATCATGAAAACAGAGGCACATTAAGGGATTCCTCAGCCCATTCAGAGTTGCACTAAGACATTGGTATGATTAACCCTACTTACAGGTATACGTGTATCACCTCAATACAAGGGAAACAATTAAAATATGACATCCCTATTCTTTTTGCTTTCTCATTTTCTAGTAATTCATCTTATTTTCTCAGCTGACATTGAATCTTCCATTGTAATTTTTAGGAAAAGAAAAAATAAAGACATCTAGGTTTTTTCTAGCTTTGTAAACATTAATCCATGGAATATTGAATTGAACAATTATTGATTTAAAGGCAAGATTTCCTCTTTTGGAGCTAACTCAAATGGCTCAAGATATTTTCTCAGAATCTTTGGTACAATTACTCTTCCATCTTCTTTTTGGTAGTTTTCAAGAATAGCATAGATTCCCCTTGAAGTCGGAATAGCAGTACTGTTGAGTGTGTGAGGGTACTTCATTTTTCCGCTTT
>JAUVYS010000104.1 GCA_030602965.1 Candidatus Bathyarchaeota archaeon
CCCCCACAGAACAATCCTCAGCGTACATCTTGATCAGGAGACTCTTCTCATGTTCTGCCCACCTCTTACCCACAATATCACCCTAAGACTCCGAAGACTTCCAAGACGATCTTGCCCAGCGAGGTGGCTAGAAGCACCTACAAGACGATAACAATCCAGATGGGACATAAAAAACAATAAAAGTGGTATAAATTCTGTTCCAGCGCAGTGTTACACTGAGGCATCCCTTTGTACACGCGCTTTAATTAGTAGATTCCACAGGCACACACAGCCACATACCTTTTGGGAGTGAAGGGAATTTGTCAATTAAGCTACTGTTGGTTTCTTAGCTTCGCGTATGTCAACGGATATTGTTCTATGATTTTGATGGCTTTCTGCACTTCTCTAGCGACTTTCTTCTGGTTCAATGTTAAACCTCTGTTCAATATAAAACTAATTCTATTCAAAGTAAAACGATACATTACTCTTCATCCATATAAATCTATTTGACACACCATGGTAAAGCACGTATTATCGATCGATCGCACGATTAAACATGATGATCGATGGCTTCTAGTCATGGCCTGTCTCTGATTGGGCTGAGGAAAACCTCAGCATGTCTACGTTTTTTCTAAGATTCCAGAATCACACGTAGTGCGCGCGAATAATTTTTAATTTCCAAGCTTCACCATCACTCTTCCGCTGGTATGGATTTAAGCGCTTCTACACTTCTTTTATAAGCTTCCATAATGTCATGCGGTTCATCTAAAACTATGCTAGTGAAGACTCCACAGAGTAAACACCTACCATCATACTGGATACCTATAGTATGTGGTGCAGTAGTAATTACACGCCGTCTACCACCACACAGCGGACATTTGAAAATTGGCTTATTGTATTTAATTAAATAGTCAAACTGAGGCACCCTTCTAACCCTCCTCTTCTTCCTCTCAAAACTAATGTCATCTTATCATACTTGTTTATTTAAAAATTTCTAGAAACATATGATAACCTACGGGCTACCATATCTTAAATAACAATCTATGATTGTGGGTGCTCAAAACTATAAGAAAGCTAATAAAAAAGGGATTTTAGTATAAATTCACGCTTGAGCGATGGTAGTCGGGGGTAACCACTCAATAATGTAGAATTTATACCACTTTTTATTTACGTATGCTAATAGAACCTTTCTTCTGCACCTGATCTAACTGTTAGGAGGTCAGGGTTTTATTTTGATATCTAAAACGGTTTGATACCATCTGGGACCAATTGATCGTACAATTCTTGAAAACGTGATTTCATTGAGGATTCTTAATTCTTTAAGTCGAGATGTCACTTTGTCCATGGTTTTTTGAATGGGGGATTCTATTTTATTGGCATTCATGAAATCATAATAGTGAATAGTACCTCCTGTAAGTCTCAGAGCTTTAAACGCCACGTCTAGATATTCGTATGCTTTTTCTGGAAGAGGCATTAGAACCCGGTCTGCAACATTTGTTAATTCATTGTCGATTATGCTTCTTGCGTCACCCAACATCGCCTCCACTTTATCTTCGACTCTATTCAACCAAATGTTCTTATTCAATAAGGCTATGGCTTCAGGGTTCACATCGATTGAGTGGACTTTCTTTACTTCACTATGTTTTGCTTGAATTATGCTGAAGGTTCCCACGCCTGCGAACATATTAACTACAATCTCTCCAGGTTTGACTAATTTTGCGATTCTCATTCTCTCATATGAAAGACGTGGAGAAAAGTAAACTTTAGATAAATCAACCTGAAAAGCACAACTAAACTCTCGGTGAACTGTTACTGTTTTTTCTTCTCCTAGGACATGTTCCAACTTTCTAAGTCTGAAAGTTCCATCAATAGGTGTTATTTGACAAAGCACCGTCTTTATGTGATTATTCACTTCCATGATTGCTTTTGCTATAATTAAGCGTCTATGACGTAAAACTTCAGGAACCCTCATTAATGCAATGTCGCCTACGATGTCAAACGATTTTGGAACCAAATCAAGTTCTTCACGATCCAGTTTTTGCGACAGTAAATTAATGACCTGTTTCCTCAACGCGACACAAGCACTTCATTTAGAATACTAGTATTTTCATTAATTTCTATTAGATTAGTAATAAAAATAATTGATTGTAAAAAAATAGTCTGGGGCTTTTACATGTATATGTTGATGAGTTTCCGCTTGATAAGTAGCTGAATCACAATGGTACTGATCACAAACTCAAAAATCAAATAGGTTCCATTGTATAAGGCTGAAGCAATAGCACCCTCAAGAGAGATTCCTGTGAAGAAAATTATCCCTGATAAGAAGGAACAAATGAATCTTCCTAAAATTCCGACGCTAACACCGATAAGCGGATGTTTCTTAAAAAGTCCAGTTAAACCCAACGCAGCATAAGCCAGAGGATAATCAAGAATACCTTGCACTGGATTCATTACATAACCGCCTAGTGACATGTGCACTAAACCGTAGATGAACCCTGCAATAGTTCCATACTTGAATCCACGTCTTAGGATGAACCAAAGTAACGGTACTAAGCCAGCTATGGTTATTGAACCACCCTGTGGAAGACGATAAATTGGTGGAAGAACATCTTTCAAAATAATACTTAATGAAACAATAACAGATAGTTCAGCTAATATTTTTGTTGGAAACTTGGTTTGGTTCAACTTATTCCCTCCGCCAGCATTATCTGGATCAGGTTCCAAGGGTCAACAGCAACACAACTGTCCTCTCAGCTGGGTTCACCCAGCTCCCCTCAAACGATCTCAACTATAACTAATTCTAATGACGGATTTTAAATGGTTTTCGCTTACGGGCCAAATATTTTCAACCAGTTTTTTCTTACTTTTTTTGTGAACCTTCAATAATGACTTGCAATTATATCACTGTTTAACGATCAAGAAACAGTTGTAGTTCTCATCTTTGTTGGTAACCCACATGTTTCTATCAAACGTAGGAAGTCTTCCTCACTTTGAAGGTGAGAAAGAGTATCCGTATTCTCATATTGATAATTGGTTTAAAGTGCAGATTGAACTAGGATTCGATGTCATAGGGACAGGAGAGCCAGGGTGGCGAGAAAAATACTCTATGATTGAGAGGTTCACTCGTGACCTTGGAGGTTTTGAAATTATCAGAATTTGAAACCAGTTCAAGACTCGATGCATGGGTAAGATAACTCCGCCTGAGAACATCGATGATGTTAAAGAAGTAATTGAGAACAAGT
The DNA here is from genome assembly GCA_030602965.1 of Candidatus Bathyarchaeota archaeon. GTDB lineage: Archaea > Thermoproteota > Bathyarchaeia > RBG-16-48-13 > JAGMEO01 > JAGMEO01. The sequence continues at coordinate 3,222 of JAUVYS010000104.1, forward strand.
ATCTGCGTAGGATTGCTGGAAAAAAAAGCTGTGTTGAAAGCTACAGTGACCGATCCGGTGAGCATAGTTTGTGGCTTGGATAATTTCATGAAAATAGACAGTGAACTCACAAACATTCTTTGGGACGTCACAGATGCTTTAAAGCCAATTGTCAAAGCTTTGGATGAGGTTGTTGACATTGTTCAATTTGACTGTCCAATTCACTCTTATAATCCAACGAGAGATCTGTGGCAGTATGTTGATGAACTTGTAAATCTTGTGAAAGGGCGTAGATGGCTACACATGTGTGGACCTTTGAAACGGATCTTCACGCACTTGGTTTCTAAAGGCAAATATAAGGTGGACGTTTTCCACTGCCACCTGTTTGGAAAGGAAGAAGAAGAAAACTTCAAAACTATTGAAGATAATCTCCAAGAATTCATAAAGTCGGGAAAAAAGATTGGAGCAGGTGTCGTTAACACTGCGATTCAAGACGTACCTCAGCAGGTTGATGGTGTGAAAACTATCGTCGAAAAGATGAAACCCTTGGAACGATTGGTGGGTCAAGACAAAATTGCAGCTTTGAGCCCAGGATGCGGATTAACCTTGCTGCCAAAAACAACTCATCTCATCCTTGAAAGGGTTGCTGAAGCACACAAGAGAATTAGAGCCCAGCAGTGTTTGACTTAAATTTCCTCACAAGTATTGTTTAATAATTTTATTTAGGTATTAGAGAAGGAGCTCTCTTTGCGATTGCTTCGTAAATGAGGTAGCCTGCAGACATGCTTATGAAACCTTGGATTAGGTTGAAAACTCCGATTAATGGACTTAACAGAAGGGCTTCGTTGAATGGTATTCCATAGAAGTTGGGGAGAACTATCAAATTTGTAATAAGCATGGTCGTTACTCGTAGTGTTACACCAAGGATTATTGAAATTAGCCTGTTGAGACTTGATTTTTTAGTCAATTTCAAGCTGAATGTCATCCCTAGGATAGTTGAGAACTCTGCCAGTGCCTTCATGGAGGAGCCGATAACATCGCCACTACGAAATAAGATGGCTAAGAAAGCCACGGCGGATGTTGTTGTTCCTGGTGCTAAGCCATAAAGCAGAAGACACAATACTATTGGGATTCCAGTGAAGTCAAATTTGAGAAAGGGAAGCCAGGGAAAGACAATTTTAAACCCAGAGAACTTTAAGGTGTAATCAAAAATAACGACTAGAGCCCCAAGAACTGCTGTGCCAGCCAAGGTCGTGGTGTGTGCTTTCATTTTTTCGTCTCATAGGTGTTCAAATCCTACGTATTTAAAAATACTTGAAAAAAACTTGTTAAATGACTGATTACTGAAAAAAAGCAAGGAAGCCAGATAAAATACGAAGCCAGCAGCTAATTCATTTACTCTTACGCTTCACATTTGAAAGCTTGATAAGAAGCTTCATAGCTAACTGATATTCCTCTGCTGGATTGACCTCAAGAAGGCCCTTTTTAACTGCATCTTCGAAAATCGAGGTTCCCACGTCTGTTCTTAGTACTGTCAGCGTGCGTCCATCCAATCCTACACCTCCAACTGAGATGTCTGCGAGTTCAGCTGAGAAATCCGTGCAATATTGACATTTTGTCTCTGCGAATTGTTTTGCCTCCTTCAACGAGATTTTATGAAGATCTCCGCTTACTGTTGAAACTAGGATTTTACCCTTTATGTTGATCTTGGCTACGTCATTCAGGTCTAATCCGAGGTCTTCTTGAATTCTCTTAATCATCAAGCCTTCGTAGTCGAAGCTTTCCGTACAGAAAAGTCCCACGGTAAACTTGATGATGTCTCCATACTTCTTTAAGGGCGCCATTTGGATCATACGGATGGCTTGAATTTCACATGGTGTTCCAACGAAGGCTACATTCTTTAAGCCCTTTGACAGCGCCTCCTTTAAAGCAAGGAGATTCGGAGAAAAGGAGTATCTTGTTCCAGCGCCTTTGAGGATTTCTTTGCGCGTTATAGCTACCATAGGAACGGGGAGCCAAGGCTTG
>JAUVYS010000010.1 GCA_030602965.1 Candidatus Bathyarchaeota archaeon
GGCGTCGTCAAAGACTCAGCAATTCACGACATTGACATTATGAGATACCTGTTCAACGAAGAACCTACAAGCGTCTACGCAAGAGTTGGAAAATTAGTCCACAAGTATGAAGACTACGCTCAGATAATCTTAGGCTTCAAAAACAACCACACAGCTTTTGTCGAAGCAAATTGGCTTACACCCCATAAGATAAGAGAGTTAACAGTCACAGGTAGTAACGCAATGGCTACTGTAGATTATATCACTCAAAAAATTGTAATTGAAGACGCAGAGAAACAAGTGATACCTACTTACGCTTGGAAGGAACCCTTAGCACTCGAACTGAAACACTTCGCAGAATGTGTAAAAGGAGAAAAAGAACCACAAGTCACCGGTTTTGACGGGTTGAAAGCATTGGAGATCGCTGAAGCTACATTAAAATCTGCTAAGACAGAAAAAATAGTCAAGTTGAATTGAACAGAACACAAATACAATTAAACATCTATTAATCATAGAGATAATACTGATAAATGGAGGATGAAGTTTGAAGAGACCCCTCATGGAGATTTTAGCTTGCCCAATATGTAAACACGCACCACTGAATCTCCTCATATTTGAGGAGAAAGATGAAATCATAGAAGGAATAATAACATGCTCAGATTGCAACCGCTGGTACCCCATAATCGACGAGATACCTCACATGCTACCAGATAATTTGAGATCTGAAAAAGAAGACCTACCTTTCCTAAAGAAATGGAAAAAGAAAGCTCCAAAGAAAATCCTGAAAGAAGGAAAACCCTTCAACCTCGCCTGAACATTCATTAAATAATAATAAAGAAAGATTCAAAAGATTCCTTGGGAATCCTCATATTAGCCCGGAAAGCCCGGTGGAAGCCTAACAATCTGCCGAGTGTAGTGGTCAAGCAAGGTCATCAGACCCTTGAATAACGGGCCTTGGACCCGTTGACAGGAGTTCGAATCTCCTCCGGGCTACCACTGTCCAGACTCCCATATACTTTTTTAAAAAGATTCAAAAGAAGAAAGTTACAAATCAATGACAATTGCATAGACGAATTAGCGCTTGATCTATACGTACAATCCATATTCTTCATTTAGATATCTTTTGTATTCCCAATAATTCATAGTGAATTTTTCTTGGTTACATTCTACACAAGCTGGAAAAAGATTTTTAAAATAATTTCTCCCGCCTCTCAGTTAGGCTGTCCACTTCTCTAAAGCCTCCCGAATACGTTTTAACTCACCCAAAATTTGAAGATCAACATTTTCTGGAGCCCGTGACGGTCTTCTCTGACGGTCTTCTCGGGGATAATCTCTTCGGCGGCGGCCTTCTGTTCTTGGCGGTCTTCTCTTAACCCAGCACTCTTCACAGTAGACAGGACGATCTCCTGTTGGCCGGAATGGAACTTCACATTCCTTACCGCAGTCAGCGCAAACACTTTTATGCATCTCTCTGGAGCCGCGATCGGAACCTTGCCTACTTCTGGGACCGCGTGCGCGGTTAAAACTTCGCCTACCTCTATAACTCATTTCATTCACTCCTTTTTTTCTCAGGTATACTTAGAACAGTATTCTCATTTAATAACTCTACTAGTTGAGAATCTAGAATAAAAAATAAGAGAGTATAAACTCGCCCTTGAGGGCCAGTCTCCTCCGGGCTACCACTGTCCAGACTCCTATATACTTTTTTTATTTAGATTCAGAAACTAAAAAATACGGGAATATTTTGATACATATGTAACAATCTCTTCCGGGCGCACACGCTTATTGTTATTATAGGTGTAATATTTTGCCTATCGATCCTAAATTCCAGAAGAACCGAAAGAAAGTTGGCAAAGAAGCAGACATCACCATTTGGGGACCTGTGGATCCCCCTGAGATATTGGGGATACGGGGAACTTACGTGGCGGTTGACTGGGACATTTGCACCGGTTGCGGCATCTGTCTTGAGGTTTGTCCACAGCAGTTGTACGAGTGGGTGGAAACGTCTAATCACCCTGTCTCAGAGAAGAAGGCGTTTCCTACTAGAGAACCAGATTGTGTACAATGCTACAAGTGTGAAACTAAATGTCCTGCGCAAGCGATAAGAATCGAATTTATGCCAACCGATTATCAGGGGTCAACTGGCTGGCTGTTCTCTCTCGTCGCTATTTTATCTTTGTTGCAACCCATAGTGGGCATTATCTACGGGGTCTGGTTTGGACCATTTCTTGGTATCCAGCCACTCCTCTATGTGGGATGGGTAATCTTACCTGTTGGCTTGTTCTTCTTGTTCTCCATTGTGATATACTTTAAAAGAGATGGTAAGCCGGGAGAGGGAAAAGGACTTATGGATACTACAGTCCTAGTTGACAGTGGAACCTACGCCATCGTTCGACACCCAATGGCTCTGGGAGGTATACTGCTGATGATTGCCTCAATTCTAATCTCCCAACACTGGCTGGTTGCGATCGTTGGTGTCATAGTGTCAGCTTTGTCTTACAGAACCCAAGTAAAATTAGAAAAAGGGCTACTAGTGAAATTTGGGGATGATTATAAACGCTATATGGAAAAGGTGCCGAGAATGAATCTGTTACTGGGGATTATACGGCTACTAAAGCGTAAACTACTATCAAATCGTTAAACTCAACCTAAAAACATTGGAGAGGGTATTCCAGTATATATAGCGCACACGCTTTGGTTACCGCCCTGTTATCACTTTAATAAAAAGCATTGATTAAAAAAAGTGGGGGTTTGCAGGGGTATCTCTATAGTGGGGTGTTTGAAAATTCAGACATCTAATTTCTGGATTTTGGTAATCCGATCCATTTTGGGGTGTTATTCACGTATTCTCTGTAGGCATCACCATACTGTTTAAGACATGTTCTCTCCTCACCAATCACTATGTTGTGTTCAAGAATTATTGTTACAATTGTCACTATTAGAAAAATCCAAGAAAGACAGGTCATACTTATACCCACATTTGTAAAGAAAGTACCAACGTACATGGGATGTCTGGAAATACGATAGACCCCTTTAGTGACTGGTTTATCCAAGGGAGTAGTATAAAAACTCAGCAGCCCCAAGAACGCAACAAGAATACCCAGCAAATAACTGAGCAAGCCTACATAGAACCAGAAAGTGCCTAGTTTCAGCGGCAAGAATATAGTATAAACGAATGAAGCAAGGAAAACTAAATGATGTATGGCGAATATTATTTTCTCCTTCTTTGAAAGATCTGCGTCTTCTCCAGATGTCTTTTTAACTAATATCTTAGCAAGAAGAGCAGACAGAACTATTATGGGGAGAGTGAGAATCCAGGCGTTCCATACGCCTAACTCAAAAGCTGGAATAAGCTCCAAATCTTTCGTCTCCTCAATCTACCAGATAAAGTATGGTGGTAAATAAGTAATAAAAACTTCGCATGTTTTAATAAAAATTAGAAAATAAATAATTTTAAAAAAAAGAGAGGATGTGGTTACCACTTAGAGAGGGATGGTTTCCTCCGGGCTACCACTTCCTAGACTTCCATGTACTTTCGTATGCTTGATCCTCGAACAAAAACATTTTCTCGTAAGAAAGCACAGTATTTTTTGTATATTTACTCTATTGATACCTTTCTAGCGTCGAGAATAATAGGTTGTGAGACCACTAAGTATGATTATTATTCCTATGAGGAAAAGAATTTCAGGCCACCAAGAACCATAATACCATAATATAGCAACTCCAATTAAGAAGATTCCACCATATATAGCGGTCCATAATCCTACACGTGAACCTCGTTGATATGCAACGAATCCTCCAATTATTGCCATCACACCTATCAGAACCAGTATTCCTGGCCACCAAAGATCAAGAATCGCTAATATTCCAAGACCTATTATGAAAACTCCACCAGAGATTGCTCCCCATATTCCTACTTTAGATCCACGAGGACCGAAACATGCTTCTCGTTCTGCCATTAACGAGCACTATCCTATGTTAATGTAATTTTGATAGTATTTGAAATCGATTTATAAAATTGCGTGCGTGATGTTTTTAAGCACTTTCCTTCCGTACAATTGTTATGTCTAATTTTTTATTATTCTGGTTTTTACCCTGCCATTTCACTGCTTTATAAATGCAGATAATTGCTATCAGGATTAAAAATACTTGGAAGACATTTTTGCTTAATGATTCAATGAAAAATTGATTTCGAGCTTTCTCTGTTTCCAAGATTATTTGATTACATTGAGGTTTCAAAAACAGGTGGAACTCTAAGCGTAGATCTCAAACAAGGCTACACCTATCTATCGTTAACTTTGAGAGCTGAAATCACGATGCCCGATCTTTACGGTTTAGAGTTTTCAGGCGCAACACATGGCAGTGTTGATGATTTCAGCTTTTCCCATACGTTTAGTGTTGGACTGTCGGGTGCGAGTTCACTTACTATGAGTGGCATGTCAGTCGGAGATACTGATCTTTCACTGTCAGGAGCAAGTAGTATTACTGGAAGCATCTCAGTCATTGGTGATATGCAACTCGGACTGTCAGGTGCAAGCAGTGGCACACTTGAGGGGGTAGCTGATGACTTAGTTATCGATGTCTCTGGAGCTAGTAATGCAGATCTCTCTGATCTACCAGTTCATGACGCAAATGTTGACCTCAGTGGAGCAAGTCAAGCAACCATCAATCTTGATGGTAGATTAGATGCGAACCTCAGTGGGGTCTCACATCTATATTATCTCGGGGATCCTACACTTGGAGACATCGATACGTCAGGTGGATCTACTGTGAGTCCTAAATAAAACAGGTATCATAAACAATAACTTCAAATTTTTTTTCTATTTCTAAAAGCGTAGCTGTTTGACAATAATTATAATTACATAAATCGCGCGCGCAAGATAATTTACTCAGTGTGACTTGGAATGATCTGGTGTTTGATAATAATTCTCATAATTGATGGTATATTGGATGTTTTTCATTAGACACTGTTTTTGTCTAATTTCATGGATATTTACATGAAATCGTTACATCCAGATGTTTATTTAAGTGAACAAAAATCTATCCGTTTCTTAAAATAACGTCCTGTTTGATGTGGTTAGTAATATTAAATAATCAATTTGATAGCTCTAACAGGGCAAGCATCAATACACAAGGCACATGTGCTTCCAAGGCATTTCTCTTCATCGAAGAGAACGGCATCAGCCTCATCGTATGTCATGACGTTTACAGGGCACAAAGATATGCAAGCGCCACAATCAAAACATTTCTCTTTATCAACCTTGATGAGTTTACGGAGTTCAACTTTCACCCCTCTTGAACGGAAAGCTTCGATCACGCCCTCTGCTTCTTCTTGCGGTATCTCAACTAGCATCTCTCCTCCTTGCTGACCGACATGAGCACTCAATATGTTTATGGTCACACCTTTTTCCTTTATCACTTGTGATGTTACTGGTTGATCTGTGATTTCTTCTGAGAATTTGAGTAAAACCTTGACCAAACTCATCACCTCTTGAAAAGCTTCGATATATCCTCTGCTGTTATGATTCCAATTACCTTTTTTTCTCTGTCTATTACTGGTAATGCTGAAATGTTGTGTTGAGCTAACTTTCGTGATGCAGCTTCTACAGGTTCATCTGGTGTGGTTGTGAAGACACGTCTTGTTATGATGTCGGTCAACTCATCTTTTCCTTTAGCAACAGCTTTTGTAATGTCCCACGATGTCACAATGCCCTTTAACTTGCCTTCATCATCGACTACGACAACATGATTGATAGAGTGTCGTATGATCCTTTCTGCAATAGATTTCACTTCTTCGTCTTCTTTACATTTCATAGCAGTATGAACTATGCTTTCAACGAATTGTACTGCGCCAACCTGTTTCATTGGTTTGAACACTGTGTCTGTTGGTAAGCGTTCGACTGGTGCTGTCAAGTAGAATTTTGAATCGTCTATCCAAGATTTTAAGGTCTCAGCAATAAGTTTGGCTCCTTTCAGGCTTGAAAGAGAGCTTACTTTAACTTCTTTATCGTTAATGTTGATTTTGCCTGACTTCAATTCTTTGTAATTAACTTTTCTTATGGCTGGTCGGTCTCTACGTGGAATGCCGTAGTCGATTACCTCTGTGTATATCTCTTCATCTCTCAGACCTGTCTTTTTTGCTAATCCTTCGTTCAGTATAGGGATAGGTATTCCGACACCAACATAGAGTGTTGTACCATAGTTTGTGTAAGAAGCCCCATGAATAAATTCCGGAGACATCTTTTTACAGTTTCCCTTAACCATTATTGTCCCAAAACGGTTTTTGGGGTTATGTTGTGTTCCTTCTCCAATAACGTAACCTTGTGCTCCCCCTAAGAATATTCGAGTGCCTATACCTGTTGTCTCGTAATCTGCATCTTTAGTAAGAGGACTGAGTTCACCTGAACCAGAGAATGTAGCATTTCCAAAATGCGGTAGAAGTTTACCCATATAGGTGTAGATGACTTCGTCGCGACTGTTGGTTGCGCAGACATAACGTTGATAACAGTTACGGAAATTGAGTAGATAAAACTGGTTGAGATCAGCCTTAGTTAGCAGGGTTTCCAGTCTGGTTCTTGGATAGCAGTCTGTGCCATAAGCTGTTGCTCTGAGTTCTACTTCTTCACCTTTAATGAGATCTTCAATAACATGACCTCCTCCATACTCAAAAGGTTCAGTTTCGGACATTTGCGTTGCACCAATGTATAAGTCAACTGCTGCGCCTGGATGAGAGACTTCGACGTTGTTGATCCATGCTCGATTTATCTTGATGGGTGGATCAGAGTGTCCTAGATTTATTATTGCTCCCGAGGAACACATAGCACCAAGGGTTCCAGTTGTCACTACATCAATCTCTTTTGCTGCTACTTTAACCCCTTTACTTTCAACGATTTTTGCCATCTCATCTGCTGTAACAACGATCGCTTCACCTTTTCGAATCTTCTCATTGATTTCGTCTATCGTCCTGAGTTCTCTTGATGACATTCTAACACCCTGCGATTGAGTTAAGACAGCTTAAAAAATTGTTCAAGTATATAAAAGCTTGCATATTTTATTAAAGAAAAATTACTATCAGTAATTTAACTAATTATGATAAGGTGTCTTAATTCTCTGAGCAAAAAATTGATCAGGTTATTCAAGCAACTTATTCAAGATTTTCTCTGCATTCTCCCGACCATTTACTTCCTTAAGGATGAGTTTTCCTGTGATAGAGACACTGACCTCTTTAGCCTCATACACACATGTTGTCAAAACTCCAGCAATACTTCGTTTAATCTTACATTTTTCCAATATTTTTCTCATAGCCTCTTCTCTTTCAGCATACTTCAAGATAACTACAAAATCTCTTCCTTCACCGCAAGCTTCGTAGATTTTACTGACATATTTATTGAGCAAGATCTTTCTACACTTCATTTCTTTACTGATTTTGCTAGCTTCAACTTTCTTGATAGAACTTTGGCTAACTCCTCTTCTTCCAGTGCATGCTTCTCTTCGAGTGTGAGTGTTTCTGGCAGCCAGCTTGGTTTTTTTGCTTTCATTTTATAGAATTCTCTTATTGCCCTTCTGAGTGCCCCTACTGATAAAATTCCGCAGTGATACTTTATTTTAGGTAAACCTCCAACCTCGTCTGCAACAACTTTCCAGGTAACCTTCCACGCTTTCTCCATTGTCTTACCTTTCACAAGTTCAGTTGTTATGCTAGCGGTGGCAATATTGGCTGCACACCCGTAACTTTCAAACATGACTTTCTCGATGACTTCATCATCACTTACTTTCAAGTATAACGCTATCATATCTCCGCACGCTGGACTTCCAGCTAAAGCTGTAACAGTCGCGTCTTTCATCTTTCCTAGGTTCTTCGGATTCCTAAAAAGTTCCAGAATTTTTGGATTGTAAGGTAAAGGAACTCTAGACAAGCAAACTACCTCACTTTATTGAACTTATCTCCCTCAGTCTTTTTACCGCTTTTGGAATAACTTTCAACACATGTTCAATATCGTTTTGTTTATGATATCTAGTAACTTTCATTAAGATGCTTCCATGGGCTTCTTCAAATTCTCTCCCAATCTTTGTTAGAACATGACTTGGTTGTAGAAGCAACCTTGTGCATGCACTTCCACTAGAAACGTAAACACCATTCAAACTTAATTCTATTGTGAGAGCTTCTCCTTCACAACGAAGGATACTGATGTTAACGTTGTCTGGAGCTCGATCATCCCCGCTGGGACCATTCAGGACAGTATCAGATACTTCCCCAAGTATGCCACTAATTAGTTTATCTCTCAACTCTTTCATGTGAGAGATATTATCATCAAAGTTTCTGAATGCGAGTTCCGATGCCTTTGCAAATCCCATAATTAATGGTGTGTTTTCAACCCCTGGCCACAATCTCTGTGTTCCAATCTGGCCTTCCAATAGCTTCTCAACCTTCACCCCCTCCTTGACGTAGAGTACACCTACCCCTCTTGGACCAAGAATCTTATTACTACTAAGAGTAACCATGTCAACACCTAGGTTTTGAACATCGAGGTCTATTTTTCCATAAGCATCTGAAGCATCTGAGTGGAATAGAACATTGGGGTTTTTCTCTTTTGCTAGTTCAACTGCTTGTTTTATTGGCTCAATAGTTCCTATTTCATTATTTACTCTCATGATACTCACTAGAACTGTCTCTTCATCAACGTTCTCTGGTATCTTTTCTAAATCCACGAAGCCTTCTGTGTCAACAGGAATTTTGGAGACTTTGAAACCATATTTTTCAAGTATCTCTGAGGCGAAAACTATGCTCAAAGGTTCTATTTCAGATACGACTATTTTATTGCCTTTGTCCTTGTTTGCTAAAGCAGTTCCAATAATAGCTAAATTATTTGATACTGTTTCGCTGGGTGTGAAGTTTATTTCCTCAACTGAAGAGGCCCCAATAAAATTTGCGATTTTATCGGAAGCTTGCATGATCGTTTCATAAGCCATCCATCCAGGCTTATGAGTTATAGTTGGATTACCATACGCTTTTTCAATGAAATAAGGAACCATTGCGTTGACTACTTCTTTTGGGACGAAACTTGAGTTTTCAATATCTAAGTAAACCTCTTTCTTAATACTCTCGTGAGCTTTTATCAAGTCTTTAACGCTCTCCAAAAACCACACCACCTCAAGAGATTGCTATTTCACTTACAGCTGAAATTAGTTCATTTACTTCATTCACAGTATTGTATAAGTATAAAGATGCTCTCACACATCCTTCTGGTTTTTTCAATAACTCGTTCATTAAGGGCATGGCGCAGTGATGACCTGATCTCACCATTATATTGGCCGATACATCGAGCGCTAAGGCGATGTCGTGAGGGCTTAAACTGATGATGTTAAAAGCTACTATTCCTATTCTTTTTTTGTGATCCTTAGGACCATAGACCTCAACTTCTGGGATGTCTCTAAGTCCTTGACATATTTTTTCAGTAAGCTTCCTTTCATGATCCATTAAACTATCAAACCCAACTCTTGCTATGTAATCTATGGCTGCTCCCAAACCAATAGCCTCTGCTATAGCTGGAGTTCCTGCCTCAAACTTTCTGGAATCCTCAATTAACCTGTAAAAGTCACTACTTACCTTGGTTATGGTTCCTCCTCCAATACAGAGAGGTTGAGTTCTCTCAATCAAATCTTTCTTCATGTATAGAACACCAATGCCTGTAGGTCCAAGCATCTTATGACCTGAAAAAGCAAGATAATCACAGCCAATCTTTTGAACATCAACCTTTAAGTGTGGTACAGATTGCGCTCCATCCACTAGAAATAAAGCCTCATGATCATGTGCTAATTCTGAGATTTTTTCCACCGGTGTGATCACACCTAAGACGTTTGATATGTGAGTCATGGCCACGAGTTTAGTTTTATCATCGATCGCTTCCTCGAAGCTCTTAAAATCAAATATTCCTTCTTTGTCAGGCTTGATCACCTCAACTTTTATTCCAAATCTCTTTCTCAACCTTAACCAAGTTATGAAGTTGGAATGGTGTTCAATGAGGGTTGTGACGACTTTATCACCTTTCTTCCAATCCAACCCATTAGCAACTATGTTGATGCTTTCAGTGGTATTTTTTGTCAGAACAATCTCATCGTCAGATTTAGCATTGATGAAATTGGCAACTTTACGATGAACCTGCTCGTACTCTTCACTGGCTTTTTGAGAGAACCGGTGTATTCCTCTCTCTACGTTTGCTCTGTAGTCATGATAGAATTCCAACATCTTCTGTAAAACAGGTTCAGGAGTTAAGCTACTAGCTGCGTTGTCCATGTAGATTATGCCTGATTTCAGAATGGGAAAATCAAGTCGAATTTTTGAGGTGTTGAACATTTGACATCACTTCAAAGATGACAGAAGGATTATATCTTCATATTGCTTTCCCATATCTTTTAATTGATAATGTAATATTGTAGATTATGAAAATTCAAGCTGTGAAATGTCCTGAATGCGGTGCAAAGATTTCTGAAGACGCCGTTAAGACGAACAGGACTGTTGTCTGTGAATATTGTGGTACTTTGGTCGCATTGACTCCTGAAATGGCTCAACAACCTATAATGCCTGGGTTGCGACGTCTTCCTCATCGATTAAGAAGACCAAGACGACCACCCCCTGTTTTGATGTTAGTTAACTCATTAGTGAGGAAAGGCGTCATTGACGACTCAAAATTTCGAGAAACTGTGAAAAAGAAGATTAAAGCGGGTGTTCCTCGTTTAACGGCTATACGGCGCACTATGGGAGACATGATCAGAAATGGCCAGATAGATAAGAATAAAATGTTAAAAGCGCTAGATGATCTTGTAGCAGAGAAAAAGATTCCACGTAGAGCAGCACAGAACGTTAAACGCCTTTTAACAGAATAGTTGCCCCGTTTATTATTTTTTAATGTTATAATTGCCATGCATTTTGAAAATATTGAACCAGTGGAACTAGGTTTGATTATCGTAGTTCTCTCTGAAGTCTTATGAGGGTTTCATCGACCGTTGTCTGGGCTCTATCGGATCTTTTTTCATATTCTTTCAGTAACTCTTCGTAAGCTTTCTTAGATATGCGACCTGAATGGTACTGTGTCCTAAGTTTATTCGTGTTTAACCTCACTGTCTCTAGCTCGGTCTCAGCCACTTCGATTTGATGAATCGCTTCCCTTAGACTTGGTTCTTTTGATATGATTTCCCTCTTTAGAATCAAAAATTCTCTATCTAAACTACGAAGTTGTTGCAAAACGATTCCACGTCTTCGTTTATACCGCTTCTTTCGTATTCGTCGTCTTTCAAGATCTTTTTCCAACGATTTCAATTCCAATCTGAGAGCAGCTATCTCATTGTTGACATTGATGAACGCTCTTAGTACTCTAACATCTTTAGCTGATAAAGGAGGTATTGGAGGAGGTCCCCGTTTCTTAATCATTACAATGGCGCCTATAATTATAATAGCTAAGCCAAGCCAAAGCACTGGACGAAATGCGGACCAAAAGATCAGATATGTGTACTCTACAGTTACATCCATATCGTCAAAAGGTGTTACATCTTTCAGTTCATATATCAAAATCTCCTGATAGCCTGTTTTGCTGATCTTTCCTTCCGAATTAGAATAGCTGATAAACTCACCGCCTTCAGGCAGCAAGATTTTTACAGTTAAATCTTTTACAGTGTATTCAAAGTTTTCGAAGAAGAGTGTTTCAAATCGGTAGTTCCAAGCATCTAACTGGTCTAGATATGTATTTGCTGACAACTTGTAACTTATCGTGAAAGTGTAGTTTCCAGGCGAAGTAAGGTCTAAATAAGCTGGTGTGATACCAGGATGACGAAAAGCAACTGTAGCGATTGTGTTTGTTTGGGAAGTTCTTGATGCAACTGCAATCTCACCGAAGAATGTGTCATAAGCGATAATGTTGTCAGCATCTCCAGGAAGCATGAAAGTCAATGATGAAAGAATACTTCGTCCTAAGTTTGTTAGACGGTACGTGTCTTTGAATGTTATTTGAGCAGAAGAATCAATGATAATTTCACGCATTGCCCATTCACATGCAATAATGTGTATGGGATCTGAGAAGCTGATGAAGCCAGTTTGGTTCATATAGGCCGGTAATGGCTGGGTGTAATTTGTGTTTGCAACTGCACCGTTCAGTCTCCAAATGCTATCGTAAACGTTGACCTCTTCAGGAAGAATAATTGTGGAGTTACATTCAGCTGCTTCGTATGGAAGAGCGGGATATTTAGGGAAGATTGCTATGTACATGTCGTAAGCGCTTTCTGACCAAAACAATTCCGAGAACACGTATGTCATTGTGAAGTTGAAAGTCTCTCCTACATCAACACTTCCAGGCAGGTTAACTTCAAATCCATATATGCCTTCTACGCCAAAATCGACATCCTCAACAAAATCCAGAAGTTGCCCATCAGATGAACGGACAGATACGTGGTCTAAATTTTCAATAAAACCTGACGGCAAACCTATCTTGAAAGTGTTTAGAGGTTCATTACCATCATTCTCAATGATAACGGTGTCGTTGACGATGAGAAGCCCCCCATTTTTTATTTCTATTTCGTGAAGTAACTTTACCGTGGGGTTTGAGTTTGAACTCACAGGAATGGTAAACGATACAAAAGAGAGAAGAAACATTAAGGCAAGAAAACTAACGGTGATTCTTTTCAAGTAAATTATTCAACTCTTCATTGTTACATGTAAAAAGTGTTCTTTATCCAAGCTCTATATACTTTTGTTTATGCTCGAGGTATATGCCAATTGTTAGGAACATTTTTTAGCTTTTTCGCTGGCACTCCAGCAACCATAGTTTTAGGTGGAACGTCATTTCGAACTACTGCCCCAGCGCCAACAACTGCTCCTTCACCAATTGTAACCCCTGGGAAGATAGTTGAGTTTGCACCTATACTTACACCTAATTTTACTGTAGGACCTTTGAGCTTGTATTTTTTCTGCATCATGTAGAGGTCGTTTGTGAGTACGCAGTTTGGTCCAAGGAAAACATTGTCTTCTATTGTAGAATAAGTTGGTATATAAACACCTGATTGTATAGAGACACTACTTCCAATAACACAGTCACCATCGATTACGGAGTTTGTTCCAACCAATGAATCCGCACCAACACTTACATTTTCTCTGATCATAACGTTGTGACCAAAACGTACATCATCATCAATCTCAACTCCAGCGTAGATAACACAGTTAGATCTGATGGTGGTGTTATTTCCGATTTTAGTTAGTTTACCTTTCTTCAATTTTGATTTTAACGTCATCTTCTTACGAATTTCATCTAGATCTTGTTTAGAAGGAAAACCAATCAAAGAGTTTGGCCCAACATAGGATGATTCGCCTATTTTCACTGGACCATAAAATATTACGTTTGGTTCAACAAAAACGCCTTTAGAAAAAGAAACCTTACCATAAACGCTTACATTTGGTCCAATTACACAGCCCTCAGAAGGTTTCGCTTCTGGATCTAAATAGGCTGTTGGATGTACATTCGCCTTTGTCATTGTTTATACCCACACTTCTAGATTCTATTAATCTTCTTCTCTTTTAACTCTACACCTAATCAACATAGTAACATAATTTTTTTTAACGTAAACCAAAAAAAGCACCAAGATCTCCTTTATTGATGTATCTTATAATATTGTGGAAAATGCTTTGGATGAAAAACACTTGATAGATAATGTATACGTTGAGACCCATGGATGTTCAACCAACTTCGCTGATGGAGAGGTCATTGTTGGTTGTCTAGTTACTGCAGGTTATAATGTAGTTAACAATATTGAAGATGCTGACGTTGTTATATACAATACTTGTGCTGTGAAAACTCCAACAGAAAACCGAATGATGAGCCTTCTGAAGAAGGTGCCTAAGGGCAAGAAGTTAATTGTTACTGGATGTCTTCCTCTAATAAATTTTGAACGATTGAAAAAAGAGATAGCATTCGACGCAGCTATGGGTCCAGCACCTGGAGCTACAATAATTAATGCCTTAAAAAGAGTTTCGCGTGGTGAAAAAATTTTTGATTTGAGAAGTGATTCGAAACCGGATTGTCTACTTCCTAGAGTTTTTCTGAATGAAGTCACATCGATTGTGCCGATCTCCTATGGTTGCCTTGGGAGTTGCTCTTACTGTTGTGTTCGCTATGCACGAGGAAAACTTCGCAGTTATACTATTCCAGAAATATTAACTCGTATAAAACAGGATTTAGACATTGGGGTGAAGGAGATCTGGCTCACTTCTCAAGACACTGGCGCTTATGGTGTGGACATTGGAGAAGATTTAGTAACACTCCTAAGAAGTGTTGTAGAGTTGAAGGGGAAGTTCTATGTTAGAGTGGGAATGATGAACCCGAATCATGCAATTGAGAATGTTGATAATCTTGTTGAAGTTTACGGGAATCCTAAAATTTACAAGTTTATTCACATACCTGTACAAAGTGGAGACGACAACGTATTAAAAATGATGAATCGGTTCTACACGGTTCAAGATTTCAGAAACGTTGTTAACGCCTTCAGGAATGAAATACCCAAAATATCTCTTGCTACAGACGTCATTTGTGGATTTCCGGGCGAAGATGATAACGCGTTTAACAACTCGATTCAACTTTTAAAAGAAATCAAACCAGATGTCCTTAACATTTCAAAATTTTTTGTTAGATCAAATACACTAGCCAAAAATCTGCGTGGAATACCCGCTCAAAAAATTAAAAAAAGAAGTATACAGGTCAGCATGTTACAAAGAAAAATTTCATTAGAAAAAAACAAGAAGTGGCTTCACTGGGAAGGCCAAGTATTGATAAATAAACGTAAGAATGGCAAATGGACTGGAAGAAATTTTGCTTATAAACCAATAACTCTTGAAACAGAAAAGGAAGATCTTTTAGGAAAATATGAAGTTGTACGAATAAAGAAGGTTAAACCGACACATTTGAAGGCAGAAATCATTGCTTAGTACCAAATCAGCATGAAAAGAATAAAAAAAGATGTGATAGAGGTTGAAATTTTCACAGTATCGGTAATTGCAATACAAAGAAGTTAAATAACCGTTTTTCAATCGTATTTAAATCGTATTTATTCTATATATCTTTTGCATATACAAAAATATTAATAACATGAAGACCAAGAACATTCTTGAAGCCAATGGAACCAATTACTGTCTATTTACCCAAACCTTACATAAAAGACATAGACAAACTAGTGTTAGAAAACCACTATCCTAACAGGGGAGAAACTGTCCGATTAGCAATCCGAGACCTTCTAAAAGCTGAATTATGGACAAGTAAGACAGCAAAGTTGAACAAGTAACATTTCCTCAAGGAAGTTCACGGGTTAATAGTAGAAATAAGTTTTCTCTAGTTGATTTTTTTAAACAACACTTTAGGCTTACCTATTGTGTGCAATTCTTTTATTAGAAGTTTAGATGCAGAACTCCAGTTTTGTTCTGCAACAGCACCTTCTAGATTAAGTTGAGACCACAATTTCTCCACAGAACTTGGAATAAACGGTTCAAGGAGTATCGCAAGAGACCTCAAGGCGTTGACACACAAGTATAAACAGTTAGGATTTTTGGTTTTCCAAGGCTCTTTATGTTGGAAATACCGGTTTCCTTCTTGTGAAAATTCTACGATTTCTTTCAAAGCCTTATCTAACTCGAATTTCCCCAATCTTTTTCCCACGGTTTCCGCAATGACCTCTATTCTTTTTTGGAATTTGACGTCGTCATCATCAAAATTGTCAGGTTTTGGAACTACTCCATCGAAGTTCTTTGATATAAAAGTCAAGGTTCTATGAATGAAATTTCCAATGTTTGCCACCAACTCATTATTCGTTCTTTCAACTAAGCTCTCTTCGGTGAAGTCACCATCCTCGCCAAACACAATTGCCCTCAACATGTAGTATCTAATAGCGTCAACAGAGTATTTTTTTGCGAGCTCCAAAGGGTTTATCACGGTTCCTTTGGACTTGCTCATTTTTGAGCCTTTTACTGTTATGTAACCGTGAACGAGAACTAATTTAGGAAGCGGGATTTGTGCTGACAACAAGATTGCTGGCCAAATTACTGAGTGGAACCAGTTGATTCCTTTACCAATTAAGTGCGCATCAGCTGGCCAAAATTTCTTGAATTTTTCGCCATTTGGATAACCTAATGCAGAAATGTAATTTGTCAACGCATCTATCCACACATATATTTTGTGTTCAGGGTTAATCGGGGTGGTTATTCCCCATGTTAGGTTTGGTCTTGTAACAGAGAGGTCTTTCAATCCCTCTTTTAATCTTGCTGCAACTTCATTTCTCTTTTCCAAAGGGAGAACAAATTGACCTTCTGATAATAGTTCAGATAGACTATCTTGATACTTGCTTAGTCTGAAAAAATAGTTTTCTTCCTTTAACCACATAGGTGCTGTATTATGTTCTGGACACTTGCCATTTACCAGGTCTTTTTCTGTTTTGAACTCTTCGCATCCAGTACAATAGTATCCCTCATAATATTTCTTGTATAAGTCACCATTATCATACATTTTCTGGAAGACTAGTTGGACAACTTTTGTATGTCTTTTTTCGGTGGTTCTGATAAAATCATCATTAGAAATGTTGTAGATCTTACACAGTTTTTTAAAAAGATGAGCATTCTTGTCAACGAAGACTTTCACAGGCAATCCTGCTTTAATGGCTGCTTGTTCATTTTTTTGCGCGTTCTCATCAACACCAGTTAAAAAGAACACTTCTTCCCCATTAAGCCTGTGAAACCTTACAATCGTATCTGCACATACTTTTTCATACAAGTGACCCAAATGCGGAGGTGCGTTTACATAGTCTATTGCTGTAGTCAGATAGAACTTTCTGCTTAACCCAGACACCCCTTAAAACTTGAAATCGAGTATTAAGTACCTAGTTTCCATCCTTCCAAGTATTTTTTCTGCTCCTCAGTAGGAGAATCGATATATACATCCATTGCTTCCAATTTCAACTTTGCAACAGTGCGATCTATCTCTTCTGGAACATCATAAACCTTGTTACTTAATTCACCTTCATGTTCAACAGCGTATTCTGCACACAATGCTTGGTTAGCAAAGCTCATGTCCATAACATCTGACGGATGACCATCAGCACACACAAGGTTCACCAACCGCCCTTCTCCAAGAAGATATAGTTTTCGACCATTCTTTAGGGTGTACTGTTCTACATTTGGAAGAATCGTGGTTTTACTTTTTGAAAGAGTTTCGAGGTCGGGCAGCCAAATCTCTACATTAAAATGACCTGAGTTCGCAAGGATAGCCCCATCCTTCATCTTTTTCATATGTTCTCCACATATTGCTTTGATTGAGCCAGTTGCAGTGACGAAGATGTCTCCAAGTTCAGCTGCATCTTTCATCCGTTTAACAACGAATCCATCCATTTTGGCTTCTAAAGCTTTCACAGGATCTATTTCAGTCACGATCACGCTAGCACCCATTCCTTTTGCTCTCATCGCTATTCCGCGACTGCACCACCCATATCCAGCCACAACAAAGGTTTTTCCTGCCAGTAAGATACCAGTAGACCGTAAAATGGCTTCAATCGTAGATTGTCCAGTCCCATACCTGTTGTCAAAGAACCGTTTTGTTTGAGCATTATTAACAGCGATAACAGGAAACATCAGATTTCCTTGCTTTTCCATAGCCTTTAGACGCACTACACCTGTAGTTGTTTCCTCAAGAGCTATAATAACATCTTTTACCTGGTGAGGTGTTTTTTCATGTATTATGGTTATTATGTCAGCTCCATCGTCATGTATGATCCTGGGGCCATGTTTTATCACATTGTTTATACAGTTGTAGTAATCCTCTGAAGTTTGCCCTCTCCAAGCATACACATGAACACCGTCTTCAACTAACGCAGCAGCAACCTCGTCCTGTGTTGACAGAGGATTGCTTCCGCTAAGAGCGACTTCAGCACCTCCCATTGTTAGTGTTCTAATGAGGACAGCCGTCTCTTTTGTCACATGCAATGTAGCCCCTATTTGAACCCCTTTTAAGGGCCTCTCTTTTCGGAATCTTGCCCTGATCCTCATTAAAACTGGCATATGAGTTTCAGCCCATCGAATCACAGATTGGCCTTCAGGAGCAAGATTCATGTCCTTAACTTCGAATTTCTTTAGCAAAAAGACACCTCTTTAAAAAGGGTTCTAATCATTTATTCTTATAAACTTAAATCAAGGCGTAAAGCCTTATACAGCGTTCACAAAATACACACTGAGAGGTTGAAATTTAACTTGTCAACAGAGACACAATACAAAAGGTTTCTAAAGAAGGCTTACAAAAACCTTCCAAAACAAGTCTTCACAAGTGAAAGATTCGAAGTTCCAGCACCTAAAAGCGAAATGGTAGGCAACAGGACGTTCCTGTATAACTTTAGAGAAATATGTGATCGTATTCGTAGAGATCAAAGCACTGTTTTAAAGTTTTTATCCAAAGAATTGGGCACTTCTGGGGTTATTGATGGTGATTACGCTGTTTTTAAGGGACAATTCAACAACGAGGCCATAAAGACTCTTTTAGACAGCTTCATTAGCAGGGAGGTTCTGTGTCCAGTTTGCAATAAACCTGATACAAAAGTTGTGCGGGAAGGCAGAATAAACTTCCTCGTATGTGAAGCATGTGGAGCCAAGTCTTCCATAAGAAAATAACAAATACTGAATGAAACATAACGTACATGCTGAAATAGTAAGGTTATATTATTAAAAAATAAACAATGTTTTGAACAAAGCATGGCCTTAAACGTATACGTCAACGTAATAAAACAAGGAAGACATGTTCTCGTTGCCTGTTGCGATTCAGATCTTTTAGGAAAGACTCTGAAAGAAGGAAAGATAAGTTTTGAGGTCAGAAGCAATTTTTATGGGGGAAGACTCGTTTACATTGAAGAAGCAATTGAGTTGCTGAAAAAAGCAACTGCAGCAAATCTTGTAGGTTCAACAATAGTCAACAACGCTATTAGAGAGGGACTTATACACCCACGGGGTGTTATGACCATTTCAAATGTTCCACATGCTCAGATTATTAGGTTCTAATTTTAATGCAAAACTATTCTTTAAAAATGAGTACTATTTCACTCTTTTAAGAAGTAAGTTTAATGAAGTATTTGTTTCACCCATAGTTGGGAACTGCCTTGTCGGTTAAAGATAAAGTTGAAAAACGTCTTCTAAAGAAAGAGAAGCGTTACGAAAGAGAACAACTCATGAAAGAGAAAAGATCTGAAGACTATGCGGTTCTAGAAGAAGTCTTTGATAAGTCCACTCTTATGACAATATACCGTTTACTCAACCAAAACATTATCAAAAACATTTACGGAGTGGTCGAATCTGGAAAGGAAGCTCGGGTATACTATGGTGTTGATTCTGAAGAAAAGGAGTTAGCCATAAAGATATACTTGACGATTTCATCTGAATTTAAGAAAGGCATGCGGATTTACATTCAGGGCGATCCACGATTTCAACACGTGAGAACTGATACGCGATCTCTTATTTACACATGGGCAAGGAAGGAGTACAAGAACTTGATGAAAGCTTACAATTCAGGGGTTCACGTTCCTAAGCCAATATATGTAGAAAAGAACGTGTTAATCATGAAGTTCTATGGTAAGAAAGGAGTACGAGCCCCACTTTTGAGGGAGAAACCACCAAAGAAGCCAGAACTAATGTATCAACGACTGATGGAAGACATAAAAAAGCTTTACAAGAAAGCAAGACTTGTACACGGAGATTTAAGTGAGTATAATATTATGAATTGGAGGGAAAGACCAATCATCTTTGACTTGTCTCAGGCAGTTCTCCTTGAGCACCCCATGGCTGAACAATTTCTTCGAAGAGACTTAAAAAATCTGAATCGCTTCTTTATTGGTCTCGGAGTGGAAGTTAAAAACGTCGATGACGCGTATAGGTGGATCATAGAAAATGGTTGAAGCAAAAATTCGAATTAGAATACCAAAAGACCGCCTAGGTGTTTTAATAGGACCAAATGGACGCATAAAAATATACATAGAAAAAACGCTTAATGTCGATATGGTTATAGATAGTGAAAACGGAAATGTGGAGATAACGTTAAAGCCTGAAGTGGAGGACCCGACGCATATATTTCGTGCAAAAGACGTTGTTACCGCAATTGGCCGAGGATTCTCGCCCGAAAGCGCTTTAAGACTTTTAGATGATGCAGTCACATTAAGGATCATTGATCTGAGAGACCTCTTCAAGGGGTCGCAGTCAGACATACAACGAGTTAAAGGTAGGATAATAGGAAAAGGAGGAAAGACGAGAAGAATCATAGAAGAATTGACAGGCGTCAACGTGTGTGTATATGGTTATACGATTTCTTTAATTGGCGACATCGGATTCGAAGTAGCCAAAGAAGCCATCAAGATGCTTATCGAAGGAAGACAACATAAAACAGTATATAGCTATCTTCACCGAAAGAGGAGAAAATTAAAACAGGAAGAGATGAAGATCTGGAAGCCTACTTCTAAGGAAATGACAGGAGAATGACGATGGCTCAACAGAGAGAAGTGTTCAGGGAGATAAGTCCCGCGGATTTTTTTTACAGAAACAGAGATTTAGCCGGATTCACAAATCCATCCCGCGCCGTATACGCTACTGTCAGGGAGCTACTTGAGAACTCTCTGGACGCATGTGAGCTATATCAGATTCTGCCTGAGATCTACATCAGACTGAGTCAAGAGAACAGTATTAACGAAAGCATGAACACTTACAGGATAGTAGTGATGGACAATGGGAGTGGTGTGCCCCCTGAGCACATTCCTTCAGCTTTTGGACAAATTCTCTATGGTTCAAAGTACACC
>JAUVYS010000132.1 GCA_030602965.1 Candidatus Bathyarchaeota archaeon
CCCCTCTTTTTTTATGAGAAAATCATAAATTAATAATTGACAAAATATTATGTTTGTTGAGAGGGGTATCTTGTCTGATTCTTTTACTAGAAAAAGTCTTCAAGGAGAGTTTATTTGTTCAGTTGTGAAGCATATTTTTGATGAATCAGGGTTCTTTACAAGCTATTTTGGTTATGAGAGTCTTTTACCAGTTATGAAGAATTATATCCAAAAAAAAGAAACTGACACAGCAATGAAAATCAGATCAACTCCTGATTTAATTGCTCTTAATATAAAAAGTGAGAGTCTTCTACTAATAGAAGTAAAATCAAAAAATTATGTTCCTGACAATGGAAAAATCCCTTTAAATCAAGGCGAAATTAAAAAAATCCTGAACACAATCAAATTTTGGTCTGAATGTTTTATCATATATGTTGTACCAGATAATCAAATATTCTATGCTCAACAAGCAAAGAATCTTGAGTTTTATAAAAATGACACTTATCTGGATTTATACAACCAGTTCCAAAAGTTAGAAAAAGAAATATATGAAATAAAGAAAGACACTGTGGAACATTATAGACCTTTAATAAAAAAATGTTTTCCAATATTTCTAAAATGATTTCTTCAATCCCTCAATTACGTATTTATGTAATTATTCAAGTATGTAATTATTTAATTACATAATTATTCAATTATGCAACTTTTTTCTTTCTCAGCTAATCATAAAATTTCATTGAGATTCATCTCAATTTTTTTAGGATCGCTATTTTGAGCTTAACCTTCTAAATTCATCAAGGACAGCAAGAATAGTGTTGAATTACTCAGTCGATAAACGATCTTTAGACTTATCTTTTACTGATTTAATTTCTTCAAATTTTGCCTTAATTACAGAACTTACGTCTCTTATTGTTAGATAACCTGAATAGATAAAAATCAATGTAGCTCCACCAAAGACATAAGGAAGCAAAGAATCCATAGTTGATTTATAAAAATCAAGAACCCACCAAAGCGATATTATAACAGAAGATGTGTAACCCAAAAAAGCTAAAAGAACAAATAGACTCAAATGTTCTGGAATATACTTTTTTTCTAGGATTTCATCAATTATTTCTTTAATATGCTCCATTTTTTCATGAGGAACTTCAGCATTAATTTTTTTAGATTCTTCTTTAAATTCATTGTCAAGGAAACTTCCTCTTGCTCCTACTTCTTCTTTTTTGTTTTTTTGATCTCTTCTTCTTTGAGAACTCTTCGTAGAACTTTTCCTACGAGGGTTAGTGGTAGCTCTTTTCTGAATTCGACCTCTCTGATTCTCTTATAGGGCGCTATTCGCTGTTTGACGAAATCAATGATCTCTTCTTCTGTGGCTGTCTTTCCTTCTTTGAGGACGATGAATGCTTTAGGTATTTCTCCAGCAGCTGGGTCGGGCTTACCTATAACTGCACACATTTTTACAGCGGGGTGTTCGTACAGTAGATCTTCAAGTTCTCTTGGGTACACACTGTAGCCTTTGTACTTGAGAAGATCTTTTTTTCTGTCAACAATGTAAAAGTAACCATCTTTGTCTACTTTTCCGATGTCGCCTGTATAGAGCCATCCGTTTCTTAATACGTTCTTTGTCTCTTTTGGTCGTTTCCAGTAGCCTTTCATGACTTGTGGACCTTTTACAATGAGTTCTCCTTGTTCGCCAACTGGGAGTTCCTTTATCCCTTTCTTATCATCAACTATCTTAGCTTCTGTGTTTGGCCACGTTAATCCGATAGACCCGATTTTCACAGTTTTCATTGATGGATCGAGAGGATTAGCGTGGGTTACGGGTGAGGCTTCTGTGAGTCCGTATCCTTCGACTAGAACTCCTCCTGTCAACTCCATAAACTTCTTCTGGACTTCTGGTGGAAGTGGTGCTGCTCCTGAGATGCAGAAGCGGACAGATGAACAATCGTATTTTCCTACATCAGGGTGGTTTATTAGCACTGAGTACATTGCTGGAACACCACAGAAAACGGTGACTTTGTGTTTATCGATTGCTTTTAGAGTGTCCACCGCGTCGAAGCGTGGAAGTAGAACCATGGTTCCTGCCAGATTGATAGTAGTGTTCATACAAGTTGTCATACCAAAAATATGGAATAGTGGAATGACACCCATTATTACTTCTTCCGCCTCCTTGCCACGGAGCCACGACGCGCAAGCGATCGCGTTGGACACAAAGTTGTAATGAGTGAGCATGGCTGCCTTCGGTTCTCCGGTTGTGCCGCCAGTGTATTGAAGTGCCGCTAGATCGTCTTTTGGTTTTATCTTTACTGTTGGTGGTTCAGCTGGATACTTCTCTAAGAGATCTTTAAAGAAGTATATTCCAGGTTCTTCTACGACCTTTAGGGTAGGTATCTTCTTCAGAAGTTTTCCCAGAACTCTCTTCAGTGAAGACATGTAGTCTCCAAGGTTGGTGACGATAATTCTTTTCAGCTTAGTCTTATCCTTGACATTCTTTACAACAGGATAGAGTATGTCTAGTACGATTATCGTTTCTGCTTCGGAATCGTTTAGTTGATGTTTTACCTCTCTTTCTTTGTATAGTGGGCTTATCGCTGTGACGATCGCGCCAGCTTTTAGAATGCCATAGTAGCTTATTACAAACTGTGGAGTGTTGGGGAGTAATATGGCGACTTTGTCATCTTTCTTGACGCCCATGCCATTGAGTGCAGTAGCTAATTTATCAGATAGAGTATCGAGTTCTTTGTACGTCATCTCATGATCCTGAAAGATCATGGCGGCCTTGTCTGGATATTTTTCAGCTTTTTGTCTTAAAAACTCAAAAAGTGGTACTTCAGGGTATTTAAGAGAGTGAGGAACACCTTCAGGCCAAAACTTAGATGCTTTCGGATTTTTCCTCATGGAATACTCCTCACTCTAGATACTGCGTAAAATGTATATAAAACTTAAAAAAATGGGGAACAAACCAATCAAACAGAATTAGACTTTCAAAAACCATAAGTTACCAATTACAGATGAAGAAGTTTCTTAGCATTCAAACCAAGAATTTTTTCTTTCTCTTTTTCTGTAAGATGCTGAGTTTCTCTCACCTCTTCAACCGTTGATTTTATGTCAGAACCCATAACTGCAGGGTAGTCAGATCCAAAAAGCACCCGATTTACTCCTATTTTTTCCCTGATTTTATTTACATATTCCTTCTCTGTAACAATGTAAGATGCTGCTGCTATGTCGAACCAAACATTCTCATGGTTCTTTCCAAGCTCCAAAGCCTCATTGAACCATATTCCTGGATACCTTGAACTGTAACAGCCCATGTGCGCCAGTATGACCTGAACATTTTCAAATTCCTGAATTATTGATTTGAGATACTTTGGATTTGCATCTTCAGATAATTCAGGCATCTCCCACACGAAAGGATCGCAACCGGTGTGAAACATGACTATTTTCCTCTTTCTCTCACAAAACTCGAATACTTTTCTCAACTTATCCATGTTTTTCATGGGGTTGAAAAATTGTAGTGTGGGAATAAATTTGATTCCTCTTAAATTGAACTTGTCTATTTCCTTCATCTTTTCCTCTACGTACATGTCGCTTTTAGCTAGATTTATAGACCCAAAACCTGCAAACCTTTTTGGATGTTTCCTAACCAAGTTTGCAACCAGTTCGTTATCAGTCTTAACACTTTGAAGAAAATCTCTAATTTTTGTTACAACTTCAGCGTCCCATACGTAAAGATTTGTAAGTCGTTGCAGAAGCATCTGTCTTACTTCTGGTCTATCGAGATTCTGTGGATCCAGGTCTAGCGCTAATAAAATACCATAGTCAACACCAGCTTCTTCGGATGCCTTTAATAAATCATCTTCTGTGATAAAATTGAATAGTGGATGCATGTGAATGTCAATGATGTTCATAGACACTTTGCCACCCATCCTTTATTAAAACACATTCAGTAAACTAAGGTGTTCAAAGACTTCTTTACGCGGGCACAAACATGTATGTGGGATCACCATCAATGTTGGGTTTGACTACGAGTTTCACCTTCATGTTTACTTTTACGTCTGTGAGGTTCGCGTCAGTAAGCCATGCAAGAACCTTAATCCCCTCTTTCTTCAACCTACCAACGACCACAGTGTAGGTTCCTTCTTGTTGGAAAGACGATGGCTTAACTATGATGTGGGTGAAAGCTTCCACCTCAGCTTCATCACTAAGTTCAACCCAAT
>JAUVYS010000167.1 GCA_030602965.1 Candidatus Bathyarchaeota archaeon
CAGATTAATTCTTTTGGTGAGAGAAATGTCAACAACTGATGAAACCAATATTCCAAAATATGATTGGGATAAACTGCGTGAAGAAATACTGGCTGAAGGTAGCCCTACAAATAAAACTATAACAGTTAGATTACCTACCCCAGAAGAAACCGTTATTCAAGCTGCTCTAGATCGCGGTATTCTTAGAAATACAAGTCTTGGTATTTATCCAGTTAGAAACATAAATTGAAATAAAAAAAATTCAAACACATATGACAGAATTGAGATAGTTAGAAATAACTCGTCTTAATTGGGAGGGAAGCTTAAGTGGTTATAAGCACCGGACTCATAATCCGGCGACAATGGGTTCAAATCCCATACCTCCCACCATTCCTCGATAGCTCAGTCGGTAGAGCATCGGACTGAGTTTAATTATTGAAAGAAAGTATGGCAAAAAAGAAAAGAATAATTAAAAATGGTTACATTGCTGTAGTTTCTGACGATAAACTAGAAACAGCAGAATTTGACGACTATGTGTACGAACATCGAATTGTAGCTGAAGAAATGCTAGATCGTCCATTAAAAGAAGGTGAAGTTGTTCATCATCTGGATGAGAATAGAGCTAATAATTCACCAGACAATCTATTGGTATTGTCTGGACCGATGCATGCAAAACTACACACATGGTTGGATAAAAATATAATAACACCAACACCAGAATACGCAGAACGTATAAAACTCGGTTGTGTTAGATGTAAAGTGTGTGAAAAACCAATAGATCCATCGATGGTTTATTGTAGTTCCGAACACGCTAACCAAGATAGATTATCTAATAAAAAACCACCTAAAGAAGAACTTGAAAAACTTGTAGAAGAATTTCCTTTTACAAAGTTAGGTGAACTTTTTGGTGTATCAGATAACGCTGTTAGAAAATGGTGTAAAAAAGACGGAATAGAAACTGCGAAAGGTCGTGGTTTCTGGTCTAAGAAATAATCGATATTGACGTAACATTGCTCACCAGTAGAGGAATTGGTAAACTCACCAGACTGTTAATCTGACGCGAAAGCACTGTTGGTTCGAAGCCAACCTGGTGAGCAATGTTACGTTTTTATAAGTCTTCTCGTTGGTCCCTGGTTCGAGTCCAGGTCGGGGAGCCAGAAAAAAGTTCCAGTGAGAATAAGTTATTAGAAGTTGTTCTCTTAGACACCTTTTTTGATGAAAACACACCATACTTCAAGTATAGTTTACTTGACTGGGGTCAAATAGCCACTCATGATGGTTTTGCAAATTTGAACCTAGTTGAATGCTAAATTAAAGATGGGTGTTTTTGTCATCTTTTTAAGCTATGTAGGTGCTGAAGGTTTGACATCCTAACCGAACAATTTATCGGCAGGTATTTACATAGTTTAGCCGGATTAGCTCAGCGGTAGCAGCACTCGCCTTGTAAGCGATAGGTCATTCGTTCGATTCGAATATCCGGCACCATGATTAACTAACAGTAAGCAAACATAGGCTATTATAGTGCTCTGAATGACTTCATTTAGAGTCTACTCTTCAACACATGTCGAAATAGAAAAAAAAAACTGTTAGTGCCTTTTGACAACAGTAAAGTTCAGATTAACCCATTTATTTAAACGGGTCTGGAGCTTGCAGGAGGTGGAATACTTGCAAACCTTTACTTGTTGTCGATTTAATTTTAAAGTTTCGAAACCCCAAGGACTTGTAACGAGATATTCCTTTATGACTAAACTATCTAACGTGGATATAAGTGACATTTTTCGTTATTAGTTCTTGGGGCGTTAGATAAAAGTATTAAGTAGGAATGCTCTGTTGAAGCCACCGTGATGAGCGGTGGACCAACTGTCAATAGAGGTTATAACGTTTCTATTTATGAAGAAGGCCACTTAATAGAAATATTAAGTGTAGCAATTACAACTATCAGTAAAGCGGCCGCTTTGAAATGCTGATAGGATATTGATCGCCATTGATGGACAAGACTAGCTTCATGGATGTGTAGAGATGTATTGTAATTGTTTCCCAAAACTGGTAGACACCGATAAGCTGTAGTGGTCACACATAGCGAATTCCTTGAGGTGCCTAGAGAGGCATGGTGTCGTAATTATGCGTACCAGTACCAATAGAATCCTAGTCAGATTCTAAATGGTGAGCAGGGACATCTTGAATTAGTCCATTATATTTGTGGATCTATTTTAGAGATGAAAAATCAACGATGATTCGTTCTACTTAAGAATGAATTAACAACTCCCCTCTATCCGAGGGGAAGCCTTTAAGTGCTTTCTAACGAGAGTATTTAAAGGCATTCATTCTTCCATTAACTGGGTAGAGAAATCTATCATCTGCTGTTTGATTGAGTGAATGTTAACTTAACTGAGTTTTTGGTACTAGGTTAAGTTCTCCCGTGTTACAAGGGACACGTTAAATAAACTTAATAATAAACCGCTTGTGTGCTCAGTCAGAATGGAGACTCTGAGGACTATAGTGAAACCATACAAAAAAGAGCACCACCGTAAAAATACATGAGTAGTGGGGAAAGGACTGGGGTCAGACCCTGAGCCGTTACGGTGAAAGCCCGTTACCCTTGCGTAATCATGTAGCGAAAGCCGGTTAAAATGAAAAGAAAAACTAGAGACTTCAATGCCCTTTGCGCTAGGTGCGACCGAAATGCAAAGAACGGGCTGGCAGTAGCCAGATACGTTGTAGGAACAACATATGGAGCTAATAGTAACTACTAGAGCTGTGTAGGATAGCACTGAGGTTTTGAAGTTCTGACGCCAGTTAGGATGGAGCCGCCATTGAAATAGGTGCCTGACTAGTAGTACTTTTCTGGTGAAATCTGACAAATTCGGTTTGTGCTGAGCTGACTAGATGCATTTGAGTAGATGAAAGAAAACTCGATGTGTGACGGGTCAGAATCAATAAAAGCATAGCGTAGTCCAATACGTAACAATCACAATTGTGATAATTACTGATGACTACCGACACAGTACCGAGCTTAAAACAATAGACTAGTATTTCTTAAAAGGAAATCGGTAGAACCAGCTACCTAAGGACCAGGGTTTATCCTGCCTCTCTGGATATTGATTTAAGTGT
>JAUVYS010000174.1 GCA_030602965.1 Candidatus Bathyarchaeota archaeon
AAAAACATCCAATTCTTTCAACTCTTGGCGCCTTATACACCAATTATCGGTTCGGGTTTTATTTTGACTCTAGGATTTATATTGGTCTATTCCTTTTGGCGTCGAAAAGAAAACCTATTAAAAAAGGACAATGTTAAAGCATATCAGAAGGCACTTCCAATAGCCTTAATGGGAATTACTCTTGTGATCTCCTTTGTCATACATTCTATCTTTCCCCACGACTTTTTAATTCCAAATAATGATTCCTCAGAATTAAGCTGGTATTTTAGCATCCCATTGAATGAATTCTTTTTCAAAACCCACGATTTCTTTCTCCTCACTCGAATGATATTGTCTTTCCTACTTATTGCACTGGGATTCTTGGTAGTTTTCAGATCTTTACTCATCTTCGGAATAGATAATATGGGTTTAGTATATGTATATTATCCTGAAGAATCAAAAATCGTGAATCATGAGATATACTCTGTTTTGAGACATCCAACTTATCATGGGTTAGTCTTAATTCTTATAGGGGGTCTTTTTCTTAGATTTTCGGTCTATTCGATTATTTACCTCTTTATATTTTTGATCGGAATTAACATTCATCTCAAATTTGTGGAAGAAAAAGAATTAATACAGCGATTTGGAAAAGATTATCAAGAATATCGAAAAAGTGTTCCTGCTTTATTCTTTAGACTAAAGGATTTCAAAAAATATTTTTTGTTTATTTTTTAATAAGGGTCTTGAAAAGAAAGTTGACATTAATGTATTAAAGAATAATATATACTTTAAAAATCAGTGCTATTGAGATAAAAATAGGAATTTATACAGTAGTGAAATTCAAAATTTAACAGATGATGTTATTAATTATTCCATATTTTTCTAAATTGAAGTACGTTATTTCCACTAATTATTATATTATCTTACTCATGTTAGAATGGAAGGTGATAATTAAATGAAAATGATTACGAGTGTAGATATTTTAGATGAAGATATAAAAGAAAAATTAAAAACAGAAAACATTTATAAAATTTTTAATAATTTTATTATTCCATTTATAACAGAAGAGGAGCGAGAGTTTTTAGAGGAGTTAGAACAGTTTTTGCTCAAAGAAATTGAACCTAAAAAGAATTTAAATGAGAAAGTCTACGATCTTTTTCCAATCCTCGGCAAGAAAAACTACATCCAGCGATTAAATCCATATGGAGATTCTGAGAGATATAACATGCGCTATGAGATGCTTTTAGCAATGGCGACATCGATTATTGATCCAGAATTAGATTTGGCACGAGTGGTCACAGGGGTACTATTTGCCAATCCATTGTTTCAATGTGGAAGAGGAGATAGAATTTCTGAAATTTTAAATGAAATAATCATGGGTAAAAAGATTGGTTGTATATGTATTACTGAGAGAAAGCATGGTTCTGATGCGGTTAATATGGAAACTAAAGTCACCGATCAAGGAGATCATTTAAATTTCACTGGGGAAAAATTATATACGACTAATGGTCTAGTAGCAGACTATTTTATAGTATATGGTGTCTCTGATATCTCAGATCCACGAGGAACCATGTATCAAGCAATTGCGGAAAGAGACTATGAAGGTTTGATAACTAATAGACTCGGCATTCAATCTATTCCACGAGTACAAATTGGCCAGATTCTTTTTAATTCTGTGAAAATCCCGAGGGAAAATATTCTTGGAAACAAAGGTCAAGGCTATAAAAATTTATTTTCTGGACTTGTAGCTGAAAGATGTTCGATCATTGGGTCTAGTTTAGGTATTGCATGGTTAACTGCAGTTACAGGGCTTATCTATACAAACTTAAGAGTTCAATTTGGTCGACCGCTATATGATTTTCAAGGAGTTTCGTTTCCTCAAACCCAGAATTTAACTGAACTCATGGCAGCTACAGAACTTGGTTTTAAGTCAGCTTCTGAGTATAACAAGACAGTTGAGCGTAAACATTTTGATCAGCCAAAATTTGTTAAATATAATGCTGCCTTTAGCTCAGGTACAAAATATCTTGCATCGCATTTAGCTCAAAAAATATCTTATGAAACGCAACAATTGTGTGGAGGTATTGCATTTACTGATAATCTACGGATTGATAAAGCATTAGAAGTTGCTAAAGTTCAAGAAATTATAGGGGGTGCTCGAAATATACAGCTCTATTTGGTTAGTAGAGCTATTAGAGATATGATTTTTCGATTATAATTGTTACATATTTGAAATAATTAATTTTGAACCTTTAATATACTAGAGATTGGTAATTTTGGAAGAGTTATAAAATGGACGAAGAATTTGATGTTATTGTGGTTGGTGCTGGATTTGGGGGTCCAGTTGCAGCGAGGATATGTGCAGAATCGGGATTGAAGACTCTAATGATCGAAAGGTCTGAAAATATAGGAGATAAGGTTATTTCTGGATTAACGATTCCGTTTTATGGTTTTTTGTTTGGACCAGAATTTATTAGAGATGGTAATCCTCCAATTGAACGTCCTTCTGATGGGATAATAAATTACATCATAAAGGATATTGAGAAAGGAGATATTGAAATAGACGATTCTTTAAGAGTTCCAAAACCTTTCTCTCCTGTATTTGCTTTTGGGTATAATGCATATTGTAAACCTTTTTGTGAATGGGAAGTTAGAAAAGCGATTGATGCAGGTGCTATATTGAGAAAATCCACTACTGTTATAGATATTATTAAAGAGGATAAATATATTAAGGGAATAATAACAGATAAAGGAGAGAGGATACGAAGTAAAATCATAATTGACGCTGAAGGTTCAAAAGGATTATTAGCAGTAAAGGCAGGTATAAGAGAAAAATATCATCCTGAAACAATATCTTTGGCTGACACATATGATTACGTCATGTTAAAAGAAGATGTTGATAAAATTTTTGGTTATTCTGT
>JAUVYS010000157.1 GCA_030602965.1 Candidatus Bathyarchaeota archaeon
GGATTCAAGGGTACAAGAGAAGGCTTAGCGGTTTTACGTCAGCCATATTCCATCCCTCTAAATGACCTGCCGATGAAAGTAGAGACTTCTGATATACAAGAAGGCAGACACAATCTACCATTTTCTATAGTATGTAAACTTCTTTCTCATTCAGTCCCTTGTTTAGGATATAGAATAGAACTAGACAAAAAAGTGGTTACTTACTGCACAGACACAGGAGAGATCATCTCTCTCTTTTTTAGTTAATCTTTTTTCACGTTTCTTTTTTTGATCTCTTTGAAGGTCCAGTCTTTTGTAACATACGTTTCTTCTCGAACCTTTTTGGCAAATTCTTTCTCGTACCTTGTTAATTCGCCGGGTGTGATAGTTACTTCTAATCCTCGCTGAAAGCCTTCAATCAACGCCTCATATGCTTCATCTATTGAGACAACAGACCCCAGTTCTCTCTCTATCGATGTCACCTTCTTCTGAGCAACTTTGAGTACGTCTTCGAGTTTATTGGACCATGGAACTCTGAGAAGTGTGAACATCTTCTGAAGATCAACTCTTACGAGTAAAGTCCCATGTTGGGGCAATACTCCTTTTCTACGAGCTTGGGAGCTCCCAGAGATCTTTCGATCTTCGACCATGATGTTTGGGCATTGCCTCGGATCACCTGAACTGAAATCACCTTCTAAACCAAGGATTTTAATAGCCTCGATAAGACCGCTGTAGAGGATTTCGTAAGAGGTGGAGACGTCAATAAAGCCCAGACTCTTTTCATCAACAACGACACTGTATGTTATCTCGCCATCACTATCATGATATACTGTTCCACCGCCGGTGATCCTTCTCACAAGGTCTACTTTGTTATCTTTACAAGCATCTACGTAAACATCGTTAAAGACGTCTCGAGTATAACCCAAAGAGACCGCGGAGGGTTTCCATTTGTATAGACGTAACGTGTTTGGTACATTCCCAGCAACCCTAGCCATTAGAATGGCCTCATCGATAGCCATGTTTGTGTATGCGTCGTTAACCTCTAGCTCGATCAACCGCCATGACTGCAAAGTTCTCAACCAAGATCAGTTTTAACAATCAGCAAACCGACTTAAAAGAAAGTGTCTTTTAAAAACCTGTTTTCTTCGGTCACAACCACTATATCATTCCAACTGAAATTGTTTAGAAGTAAATCTAAAAAAAGCTTAGTTACCATTATCTAATGTGATTACTTTCATCAATTAATGGGGAGGAAGCAGAGTGAAGACACGAGCACATATCCTCATCAGCGGGAGGGTTCAAGGAGTCTTCTTCAGAGCTGAAACAATGTATGAGGCAGACAAAAGAGATGTTAAAGGTTGGGTAAGAAATCTTCCAGATGGAAGAGTCGAAACTGTCTTTGAGGGTGAGAAAGAGTCAGTAGAAGAGATGATTGATTTTTGCCATCGTGGTCCGCAATTTGCAAAGGTAGATTCTGTTGAAGTTAAATGGGAGAAGTACACAGGTGAATTTGAAAAGTTCAAAATATCCTTTGGATCACCATAAATTATTATTAAAACTCTCGCAGAAAAACACTGCTGAACCAGATTATCAAATAAATGTAATTTAGAAAGAAATGGTTTGGAGGTTGTCTAGCTATGAAATCTAAGATTCGCAAATGTAGACAAGAGGATAAAGACAGCGCTCTTCATGTAATAAATAAGGCAGCTAAAGCTTATGATGGTGTAATTCCTGAAGACAGATACAAAGATCCATATATGCCACGAGAAGAGTTCGAGAGAGAGTTCGGAGAGATAGTTTTCTACTGCTACGAGGAGGATGAGCAAATACTTGGAGTCATGGCGTTTCAGCCCATCGATAAAGACGTGACACTTATACGCCACGCGTATATTCTTCCAGCCCATCAGAGAAGAGGCATAGGAGGAAAACTGCTCAAACACCTCACAGGATTAACCACGACAAAGAGATTACTGGTTGGTACGTGGAAGGCTGCTAAATCAGCTATAAGATTCTACCAGAAACATGGTTTCGAACTCAGTAAAAATAAGGATGAACTTCTGAGTAAGTACTGGAATATCCCTGAAAGACAGATTGAAACGTCTGTTGTCTTGGAATTAATAAGAGAGTGAATAAACTATTTTTTCAGCGTCTGCGTTCTGTCAGAATTGAATGCAAGGCAATTGTGATCAAGATAGCTGTTCCTCCAATCAGCTCGCTCATTGATGGCATCTCATTAAGGATGAGCCACACCCAGAGTGGCCCTAACACGGTCTCTAGAAGCGTCAGTAACGCTGTTTGAGCCGGCGGTAGATTTGCAGATCCTTTTATGAACAAATAGAAGCCCAGTCCTAGTTGAAACGATCCGAGAAACGCAAGTATTCCTAGGTCGCTAGGCATGATTGAAAAAGTGTTCATCATCGGAAAAGTTATAATGGCAGAGAGGAAACCGCCAAGACAGGCAGCTGGAACCATCTCGACTTCACGGTTTGCCCTTATGGCTAATATGTTCCCTGCAAAAACGACCGCAGTTATCAAGCCGAAGATGTCTCCCCACACTTTTCTAGATGTCACTGAACCTGAAACCATGAAAACCACACTAGCAATCGTAACTATGATCGCGATCCATGTCTCGATTCTAACTCTTTCGCGAAGTATCAGCCAACCAAATATTGCAGCGAACAACGTTGAGGTTCCCTGAAGAACCAGAGCATTGGCAACCGACGTGTACGAGACCGACAGAACGTAGAACGTTGACGTCAAAGCGAGAAACAAACCAATCACTAAACCTGAAGCACCCATCTTCCTGAAAGTTTGAATAACATTCTTGCCATCACGTATTACTAGGAAGAGGAGAATCGTCAAAGCCATGAATAAGCCTCTCCAGAATATCATTGCCCAAGGCGAGACATTAACTATTCTTATTCCAAGACCCCCAATACTCCAACAGAGAGGAGCCGCAGCTGTAATTAAGAGTGAACGTCGATAATTCGATTTACTAATCACAACCAGCTCCTTACATAATTCAGGTTTAAATGACTTTTTCAGATGCATTGATTTTTAATTTGTATTGAGTGTACTGAGAAAGAATAAATAATTTTGCAAATAACTCAAAAGAAAACGCGTACACTGATTGAGTTTACACTGATCGAAAAAGCTTTCTGTACCATTCTAAATAGTATTTGTCAAAATATTTGAAAAAAAAGGAGATCAAAATTGGATTGGTTTGTCGTTTTACTACGTTTCTGCCATCTATTATC
>JAUVYS010000062.1 GCA_030602965.1 Candidatus Bathyarchaeota archaeon
ATTGAACCTACCCCCGACTACCAAATCCGCTACATTTCACACCATTTTTCGGCTCTTTTCAGCTATAAATCTGATATACACGTGCGCTCAAAAATAGGAATTAACTGTCACACTGAGGGTTCCCTCAGCGTAATCAGAGTCGATCAATATATTCGTGAGTAGTATCGCGCTCTGATGTATATTATATCTAATAGCGAGGGGTTAACCCTTTAAAAGACCGTTAAAAACCTATATTATTATGGAAAAAACACTCGATATATAGCAAAGGTTATTTACTTTATTTACTTACAACCCCCGCAACCATCATAGAAAAACAGTTAAAAGGTAAACAAAGACAGTTTATTTGAAGTAAAAAACCATGATGAATAACACTCTGTAGGTGAAGTAAGTCCGTATTTTAAATAATCATCATACTAAGAATATTAAATTATTGACACTTGGATTTGATTCTTGGAATTGCTGACAAAGATTAAGAAGAAGGTTCGGTTGTCCTTTAAAGGATTGGCCAAGGTTTTTCATGATTTAGGGTTTAGCCCTAACTCAATTAGTATCATTGGCTTGTTTCTCTCAGTCTTATCAGCCATTCTTTACGGTTTTTCACATATGGATAATTCGTTCATAATCATAGCTGCAGCGTTATTTCTACTGTCAGGACTAAGCGATGTTATTGACGGTTTGATGGCTGACATGTTTGATGAAACCTCGAGTTTCGGAGGAGTTTTGGATTCGGTGTCTGATAGATATGGAGACGCCATAGTTCTGTCTGGGATAATTATTGGCGGTTTATGTGATGTTTCTTGGGGACTAGTAGCTCTTATTGGAACCATTCTTGTCAGTTACGTTCGAGCTAGAGTGGAAGTAGAAGGTATCAAAATGGAATCAATTGGCTTAATGGAGCGAGCTGAAAGAATCATCCTGATCTTCTCATCAAGCATCCTTAACATATTCTACAGTAGCGTGCTTGCTTATAGCGTCATTCTTCTTGCTGTTTTGACAAATTTTACCGTGTTACAGAGAATGATTTATTTCTTCAGGGTAACTTCAACTTAGCTTTTTAATGGTGTCCTCTAGAAAATTCTGACCTTTTCTATATAATTCCTTGCCCTTTTCTGTTATTTTGTAATATTTTCTGTCAGTTCGTCCTTGTGTTGGGCTTTCCTCTTCGACAGCGACGAGCCCTTCAAACTGCATTTTATACAAAACGACGTACACAGTGACCGTCGCCACTGAGAAGCCAAATTTTTTTTTTAAATTTTTACCTATCTCATAAGCGTACATTGGACGTTCTGTCAGCATCTTGATAATGTACAGCCAAAGATTCTCTTTTGTAAGCTTAATCACAAGCCGATCATAAGCCAAAGTGTTTTTCATCCCCACAAGAATAAGGTCGTAAACGATTTTTAACGACGTCGTCCTCTTTCTGCTTTTGCTCTAACCTTAACCACTCTACGGTGCACCGCACAGGATACACAATAATACTTTGAAACCTTAGTACTTGCTATCTGAGCACCCTTAGCTCTTAACTCCTTTGCTAAAGTTCGACCCACTAAGGAAACGAAACGAGTCACCTTCTTCGCCTTATCTCTAGGAACGATTTGACCACATAAAGCACACTGAACCTTATCAGCTCGACCTTTACTGCCTTTTGATCTTCCTCTGCTTTTTCTTTTCTTTGGCATCTTTCATTTTTCCACATATTCGGAGAATTTCTAACTTTTATTTCCCTTTTTTAAGCTAAATGAGATTCTGAGCTACTTAAAGGTTAATACGCTCTTGCCAATCTCACTCTGTGACATGCTTTATTTTCACATACAAGACATTTATGATTAATTGCCTTTTCTGTTTCAACATCTGTTCCTAACACTCGTGTCTCAATTAATCTCTCAATCTTTAGGCCACATTCTTCATTGCCACACCATGGAACTTCAACTATTCCGACGCCAATCTTCTCCTCAGCTTCTTTTAAGTCATCTGTTTTTGTTATGTGATCTTTGAACCAAGTTGAAGCTCTTTCAAATAAATTATCTTGAATATTTTTCAATAACTCTACAACTTCCTCAACAACCTTTTCTTCATCACAACGTGCTCTTTCCAATGTATCTCTACGAACAAAGGTCACACTCTTCTCTTTAACATCACGAGGTCCGATCTCAATCCTTAAAGGAACACCATGTTGCTCCCACTCATAATATTTTGACCCAGGTGTCAGTTCAGGTCGATCATCAAGTTTGACTCTGATGCCCTCTCTATCTAAAGTTTCATGTATCGTATTACATACGTTGTTGACATCTTGCTCTTTTTCCTTATATGGGATTGGGATGATTACTACTTGAATTGGA
Organism: Candidatus Bathyarchaeota archaeon; assembly: GCA_030602965.1. GTDB lineage: Archaea > Thermoproteota > Bathyarchaeia > RBG-16-48-13 > JAGMEO01 > JAGMEO01. The sequence goes on from JAUVYS010000062.1 coordinate 2,340, forward strand.
GCCATGTTTGGAGGTACGATCAAACCACGATCATCTCCATGTATTGTTATTAGAGCAGCTATAACACGCTCTGATATTCCATAGCTGGTTTGCCAGACATACTCTTTTCTCCCGTCCTTAGTCTCAAAGGTTACATCGAAAGCTTTCCCGAAGTTTTGCCCTAGATCATGTACTGTTCCTATCTGCAGGACCTTTCCATCCGGAAACAATGTATCAAATGCATAGGTTGAAACTGCGCCAGCGAATTTATCCCACTGTGGTCTTTTAGATATCATATAAGGCAAGCCCATTTCATTAAAAAACTGCTTGTAAATATTGATTGCTTCTTCAACCTGTTTTAATGCTTCTTCATGGTTCGCGTGATAGGTATGTGCTTCTTTAAACGTAGTCACCTCTCTTATCCTAATAAGAGGCTTTGTGGCTTTCGTCTCGTATCTGAAAACGCTGCCTATCTGGTAGATCCTCCGTGGGAGGTCGGCATGAGATCTAACCCACAGCTTAATCATTGGAGTTATCACGGTCTCACTTGTAGGTCTAAGTGCTAGTTTAACGTCTAAACGAGTGGTTCCTCCATGTGTAACCCAGAAAGACTCGTCTTCAAAACTTTTAATGTGGGTTGATTCCTTCTCGAAAAGGCTCTCTGGAATCAATATTGGAAAGAGCATCTCATCATGTAATGAATCATTAAGCAATTTGCGGAGGAGTCTTAGAACATTCTCTCGAATTTTAAAACCGTAAGGTAACCAAACACCGAAACCTTTGATTGGGTATCTATAATCAATTATTTCTGCTCCTAAAATAACATCATGAAACCATTCAGTGAAATTGTCCTTCCAAACTTTTCTTTTATCAGCCATGAGCGACCCTTCAATTAAACTCTTAAAGGAATAATGACAAGTGCTATAAATATTAAATCCCAATTGAAAAAAATAACATATGAACTTTAATCCAGGAGAAAAATATTGAGCGACATCGCTTTATGGCTTCAGCTCTTCGCAATTGAATACGGTTATTTTGGCTCCTTCATCATAAGCATAATATCAAACCTTATCCTCTTCGTTCCGATACCATACCTTATAATTATCTTTGCGTTGAGCACCGTTTTAGACCCATTGATTCTTGGCTTAGTCAGTGCTTTAGGCGCCACTATAGGAAAAATAATTATTTACCACATTGGCAAGAGTGGAAGAAAAATATTGAAAGAAAGCCAGAAAAAGAAGCTTGAATTCGCAAGACTAATCATGGAAAAATATGGACCTATAGCAATATTCATAATGGCAGCAACCCCAGTTCCAGACGACATATTATATATACCTCTTGGAATGATGCGGTTCGACCTCCTTAGATTCTTCATTTATACTCTTCTAGGAAAAATAGTACTAACACTCGTCATCAGTTTAGGTGGTCATTTCTCTATAACTTGGATTTCATACTTTTTAGGAGGAGAAAGTGTATGGGGCATGATTGTAACGATAATCTTCATAGCGTTAAGTGTGTATGCAACAGCAAAGATGGACTGGGAAGCACTTTTCTACAAATATTTCAGTCCAAAAGAAACCAAAAAGTGAAACTCTGTGAATTTTATCTTTCTTTTTCTGATCATTAGCAGAGCGCTTACAGCTAAGAATGTTCCAATCATTATAGCTTCTATGGGAAAGCTGGGTATTCCAAATGCTGCTGGCTCCACAGTACGGTAAGCATAGGAGCTGTAACTTCTTCATATTCACATTTTACATTTCAGTCGCGAAGGATCTTCCTTTCAAAAAGAGGTTTCTGGAGATGGCGTTGATCAGTCTCGGTGTAACAGCTTTAACTTATATAATAGGATTTCTAGGATTCTGGTAACTCTTCGGGTTCTCAAGCTTATGAATCTTCGTGTAGTAACATTCGGGATTTAAATAAATTGATAAAGAAAAAATTTGATCACTTCTATTCAGATATTTAGATCTGTCTGTATTTGATAATCATTTGGAAGTCTAAAAACCGTGAGGAAGATTATTTCAACAAGTTTTACGGCTTCATCAATTTCAGAAATATTAAATTCTTTTTCATAAGAATTATTCCCCTTATCTAGAAGGTTGCTTATTTCATCTGATTCTATTTCAGAAAGCTCTTGTAATGGGATGTCACAAAGTAAACATCTTTAAACAAAGCAAATTGAACAAACTTCCCTGTGTATTAATATTCTCAAATACGACATAACCCTCATCTACATTATTTGAGTCAATTAATTCATCTAGGGCTGTTCTGATTTGCTTAAGTCTTTCATCTGGATTCATATGTTCATCAATCCAATTGCAAGCGTTAATAAACTCTATTTAAAAAAAGACATTAAGGAACGCTGTAATTAACCATAATCCTCTCTATCCCACGATGGTTAACATCCTTATCCATCCCACGCCAACGGAACAGTCGTCAACTTGACAGAACCATTTATAGTAACAGAGTTTTTGAACATAAAAGTCTAAGAAGACCTTTAGCTCAGCACCCTACCAGCGCTCATACTTAGCAATCAAGTTTAAAGGCAGACGGTTCTTTATTTTTGGAGTTGGATCAACAGGATAACCCAGTGGCATAAGCTCTATAACACGTACTTCTTCTGGAATGTTAAGAATCTCCTTTACTTTTTCTTCATTAAATGCTCCAACCCAACAAGTGCCCAATCCCAACTCAGTGGCAACCAAAGTCATGTGATCCAAAGAAATAGCTACATCTATAGGGTAACAAAGTTGTCCACAACTCATAACATGATTATCTGTCTCAGCACATGCGACAATCACAACGGGAGCTTCACCAACAAATGTCTGCCAATTTGCTGCTTCAGCCAGCTTTTTTCTTGTCTCGCGATCACGTACAATCACATATCGCCATTCTTGACGATTTGAAGCAGAAGGTGCAAGCCTACCAGCTTCAAGAATAGTTCTCAACTTTTCATCCTCAACAGGCTGATCCAAAAAACTACGAACACTCTTTCTAGTCTTTATCGCGTTCATAACACTCATAATAAAACTACTCACTTCAAGTATTCTTCATTAACCACTAAAGTATTTAAAATATAAATGAAATACCCGTTGCGCACGATTATAAACTGATTTATTAATTGAATTTAAAAATGAAAGTTATCGCTGACCTTCACACCGCTGGTGATATCACCCGAAAAAGAAATCTACCACGCATTTCCCCCTTTTTTGATGAAATGAACTTTATTTTCGAATCTTCGGGGGATACCATACGTCTCTATGTGGTAACCACATCCCCCATTTTATTAAAAAAAGATACTTTCTAAGCTTTTAGAAACTATCTCAATGTGATAAGTTATACATCCCGCAAACCCCCACTTTTTTTCTCAATATAGGCTATTGTACTTTTTGAGGCTGAAAAACTATTCAACTTTATAGAAATTAATTGTGTCCTGAAAAATTCGATCGATGAATTTAACGGAGCAGGATACTTATTTAGCATAATTAAATAATATAATTTTTTTGATGGAGAGCGATGTTAGATCCCTTTTTTTTAGGAATAATTCTAAGACTACTAATAATAGAAGTACCAGTAAAAACGATTACTCTATGGCTTGTTAGTAAAAAAATCGTTCGATTGGAGAAAGTTACATTCTATAGAGTTTTTGGAACTACAGTACTATTGATAGGATTTACGTTTATTCAGAATCTCGTTTCAGTGAACGAAATAATAGGCGTCATATTGCAAATTGCAGTTGAAATAATCCTTGTGAAAGAAATCCTTGAAGCAAATTGGGGAGAAGCATTAAGAACAACTTGGATGCATACAATTATTTCCTCCATAGTTAGCATTTTAACGGAATACTTACTTCTCTTTTCACTCGCATTTTTAGTCGGAACATTCGGTTAATCGATCAACTCTAATGGAACTTGGTAGTCGGGGGGATACCAGCCCTCAAGGGTACATTTATACTAAATCCTCCTTTTTTTGTAAAAAAATGATCGGAAAATCTTGGAAATCTTACTAACAGAAAAGCCTCATTATGACTTCTGCTTTTCTTACCAAATTGGATTTTAATCATCTCTGCATCGTGTTCGGGCTTTCGATCCAAACAAATTTTGTATTATTTATTTTGATTCATTTCCCCCATTAATCGCAAATCTCGTGTCTGCTCAAAGTAAAAACTATGTTAATAAGTTGGTATGAGTAACTATATCAAAAGGTATTTGTAAAAGAGGTGAAGAACTTGACAACAGGTGTAGTGAAAAGATGGTTAGATCGAGGCTTCGGATTCATCGAATACGACGACGGAACAGAAGTTTTTGTCCACAGCTCGGATATACAGGGTAAGAGCATCCTAACAGAAGGAGAAAAAGTAGAGTTTGAGATCGAGCAAGGTCCAAAAGGCCCAAGAGCAGTAAAAGTGAAACCAATTTCTTAAACGCGCGTATTTCGCGCCGGAACGTTTGGACTGACTACGCATCTTAATGTAATTATGTTAAGATCGCGCACGCGATTTCTACTTATAGCTTGTCTCTGATTGGACAGAGGAAACCCTCAGAGTGACTCTGCGCTGGGACAGAATTTATACCACTTTTTTTTTGAATTTATTAGATTTTAAATACAAATATAAATTTGATAAAAATTAAAATTAATATCGATAAATATGGGTAAACCTTATTGGAAAAAATATAAAGACTTAAACCGTAAAGAAAAAAAGGCATTTTTAAAAAGGGACACAGACCGTAAAAAAATAACTAATGAAACTATGGTCTGTTTCGAAGAAGATTAAGGCATCTAAGGAAGGGAAAAAAGAGGATGACGAAAGGTAACTAATGATTAGATGCACGTACCCTTTTGGAATAAAAATAAAGAAAGTAAAAAATTTTACTTAATATAATAAATTTTTATATTCGAATAATCG
>JAUVYS010000041.1 GCA_030602965.1 Candidatus Bathyarchaeota archaeon
TGATGGTGATCCATCCAACACTACCTTCATCTACGGTGACAGCGTTGCTCACAACGGTATGGTATTTACCAGTGAGGGCTCACACATCGTCGATGTTGTAGGTGGAACAGAGGTTGGTATGGACTTCGGAAGCCGTGTTGGTCCTTCGACTAACGACGATCCATGGTTTGAAGCAATGTGGGACACACAGGACTTCATGGGTCAAAGTATTGGGCCATTTGTGCCCGAGGTTGGGACTCCAGACTTCTTCTGGGAAGTATCCATGGAGACCTACCTTGATCCACTGCCACCCTACAGTCCAGTTGGTCCAATAGACACCGATCTCACCCTCACTGCACTTCGCAGACAATCTGGTCGTCGTGCATACTGGGGTTGGGGCGACGATGACGCTGAGGAATACTGGAACTTCGTGACACCGACAGGTTGCGATTGGACGCTATGGCACATAGTTGCCGTGGGTGGTCCGAAAGTCAACCTCGCCACTGAATACTTCAACGAACACACATGGGCAATTTGGACGAGCAGCGAATCCAACACCGAGTTCGAGGATCTTATGGACGGAGGCATCTACGTGTTCCCAAGCGGCAACTACTATACGGGTGACGGCTGGTCCGTTATCACGATCGTTGAGGACTTGAACCTCACATCATGGAACGCAATATACGACGAAGAACGATGGATGTCTGAAATAGGCGAAGGAGGCCTGATAGGCCAATACAACACTGACGTCGGAAACGACCCTGGAGTAATCATTGATGGTCCAACAGTCACTGAGCCCTACGCAGCACTCTTAATATGGGGTACTAGCGGATGGGACACAAGAGCCGCAGCTAACTGGTTTGCGCAGTACAGAGATAACTTCCATTGGCTATATACGAATGCATCTTATCCAAAAAAGGGTGCTACGACACTGATTCTTAACACAGACCGTATTGCGGAAGTATGTGACGAAGACTGGCTATGGGGTATCAAAGAGATAATCGGTCCACCAGCAGGTAGATGGAGACTTTCAACATCAGCGTGGGGAGTATGGATAGCCGCTCCACTATCAATTAAGTGGTAAGCGTAAATTCATTCTCCAATCTTTCCCCTTTTTTTATAATAATTAAAGTAGAGATGAAAATTTCTCTTTTATAATCTGGATTTTAAGCTGACCCAGTGAAGAACAGGATTAATCCTAGAAGTATCATCCCCAGTCCAGTTACCAGTCTCATCTCTCTTTCTTTTGACAAGATCCACTCCCGCATCTTTGTCATAACAGTCTTATTATTTGAGAAGACGAGGATGATGATCAGCGGGAACACAAAGGCGACGTTGTAAAGGAGTAAATACAGAAAGCCCGTTGTGAACGTAGTCGTGTCGGCGAGCATGCCTAAAATAGCCAAGTAGATTCCACCGGTGCATGGGAATTCAACTACGCTGACGAGGAGTCCAACGACGATGGTTGATGGAATCGTCGCTTTATGCATCCATGTCGCAATGGTCTTCCATGCAGACTTCGGGATCTTTAAACTGAAACCTCGTCCAGGCCAAAAATAATCTTTCAAGTTAACAAGACCGAATAAAACCGCTAATGCTGCTCCAATTAGACTGAAGAGGTGAGGGAAAGACGAGAAAGTGGCGACTTTTATAACGGCAAGTCCGATCAGTAAATAACCAGTGTATACTGCGGCAATGTAAATTGAACCTGTGATAAAAATGCTTCTTCGAATGCTCGCTTCGGAACGTTCACGCGCTAAATACAAAAACGCTATGAAGAAAAACAGCACCGCGAAGGCACACGGGTTAATCCCATCCAGTAACCCACTGAAGAAGACAACTGGAACGAAAGAGAGCGACATGATATTAGTAACCGAACTTACATCAAAATCTGAAAAAGAATCCCTTATTCTACCTTCTACGATGCTTCCATCCCCGAACAAAATCTTATATACGATCCCGTCGTTCTCCTGACGATCATCTATACCACCACCTATATTTGTGTTATAAACCACGATGCTCGGGTAAAGCTGTGAATGGTTCATCATGAAATCTGCAACGATCTCAGCTGGTACCTCATTGATGAAGAGAAACTTGTCATTAATGCTAAGTAGGTATTTTCCTTGCATTTCGCCTGGAACATTCAACTCTTTATATAACCGATTCTTTGCCTCCTCAATTTTGTCGAAGCTACGCTCAAGATGAAAATTGAAGTCATAATCAGACAGTGCAGATTCCACGTTCTCAAAATATTCGCGTATGCAGGCGCATTGTCCAAAAGCATAGTATACAACGGATTCTGTTGAGTGCACTTGAATGTCTGCGAGAATGCTGGAGGATGCAACGAGTAACAATAGGTAACAAATGATCGTTAAAGCACTTTTCTTCTTCAACTTTGATCTTCAGTTATTAACATTTAATTTTCCACTTTATAACTTTATTTTCTGGTTCATCAACTAATCCTAACCTTGAAAGAAACATTTTTACCGTCATAAACAGAATCCAATGGATAAATGTGATGTGCTTGATTAGACTTCGATACACCGGGCTTCTAATGTTCGCAACCGAAGTCTTATCTTTTTTCACCGGTTTCATCTATCTTAGCTTCATAGCCCGCAATCTCTCCTTGATTGAATACGGCGTTTGGCGTTTTGTAATGGGGATTCTGATATACTTTGATTTCCTGCAAAGTATACTTTCTTTTTGGGTGCTTCGTGACAGTTCAAGAGGGCTTCCAGTAGAAAGAACAGCTATAATAGGAAATCTCTTGCTGAGTGTTCCTTTTACTATAGTATTCTTGCTCTTTGCTCCTCAGCTCTCTGAGATCATAAATTATCAGCCTAGCCTTTTTTATGTGGCTTGTCTTATGATTCCAGGTACATACATCATTCAGAGTTTAGACGTAATAATTCGTGCAAAATTTCCACATCAGATGGCTTACAAAAATATTGTTCTTGACCTTTTGAAAATTGGTTCAATTTTCTTTCTGATTCAATTTGGTCTTATTGGTGTAATATGGAGCATTATTATTGGGCTCTATGGCTATGTTATATTCGCATTATATATGATAAGAAATCTTTTGCATGAAAAGTTCAATCTCTCAAAAATTAGACAATGGCTTTCCTCGTCATGGGTAACATTGTATGGGCAGATAGGGAAAAAAACATACCAGGGGATAGACGTTCTCACCTTAGGTTTATTGGGCTCAAAAAATATTGGATCATACAGTGTAGCTGAAACTATAACATCTACGATCACAGCTTCAAGAGCATTAACCTACGCATTATATCCAAAATTGTTGAGAAACGAAAAGGACGAGTCAAGTGTGACAAAAACTATGATGTTATTACTCACATTTCTGATTCCAATGACGGTTGGTTGTATTGTACTGGCTCCCAACTTAATCGATTTTTTTGGATCCAAATATTCAGGGGGAGTCACGGTTTTAGAAATACTTGTAATAACAGAATTCATCAATGTCTTAAGCGCCGTTGATAGGCAAATCGCCTTGGGAACCGAGGATGTAGATATAAAAGGTACTTCGATTAATAAGTTACTTAGAAGCAACATCTTCTACTTAGAATCTTTAGCATATATTGCTGTTGCTATCGTAATACCTTTCCTAATCTTCTTGGTTCCAGAATATGATATAACAGGTGCAGCTATTGCCATTTGTGCGTCCACAATAGCCACGTCTTTTTTGAAAATGTGGAGGACAAAATTTACAGGGTTAAGAGCTATCTCAAAACACAGATTACTGAAATTTTTGATTGCATCTTCTGTCATGGTTTTATTTATTTTCATTTTTTACTCCAAAGGAACAGTAAATACGATGATAATAATTGCAGCATCAATTATAGTCTATTTCGGCTCTTTAGCAGCGATTGATGGGAAAACTGTTGCTTTAGGCAAAGCAACAATAAATGAATTGAGAAAGTTATTCTAGTCTTCATAACTTTGCCAATTTCAACACTTTTTCAATCTTCCTCTTCTCTGCAGATACTGAGGCCAGTTGAATCATTCTCAAATGTTTTTCGATTTCCTTTTTTAAAACCCTAGCCATTTCTTTATTTTCTTCATAAAGATTTTTGGTTTCAAGAGGATCGTTGTTTAGATCATATAATTCAGAAGTGTATTTTTCTTTTTGAATTAATTTCCATCTTGACGTCCGATAAGCTATTACTCTTGTGTTCTCAATGAATAGCTTTCCTCTAACTAGTTTATCACTTTCACTTATAGTGCCAATCAACTTCTTCTTCTTAGTATCTCCAATGTATGGAATTAAACTTTCACCTTTGAATTGAATTGGTTTCTTCACACGAGCTAAGTCAACTAATGTTGGAGCAATATCGATAAGTGAGAAAGGTATGTCGATGACTCGCGGCTTAATTCCTCTTAGATTATAAATTATCAGTGGAACCCGAATAAGTTCATCATATAATTTTCTGTGATGTGATAGATTGCCATGTTCACCAAATTCCTCGCCATGATCCGCTGTAATTATTATGACTGTGTTCTCTAATTTGTTAAGGTCTGCGAATCTGTCAATTAGGTCTTTAATACAATCATCAGCATAACGTATGCACGAATCATATAAATCAATTATTTGACTTACTTCTTCTTTACTTAAAACATCAGGTTCTTTTAACGCTTTGAGTAGTTTACGATAAATATTAAATAATTGACGTTCAGACAGATGCTCATTTCTAAAGAAAGAAACATAGGTTGGTAAGGGCATATATGGGACATGAATATCCATGTAATGAACCCAAACAAAAAAATTGTTAGTCTTGTTTTTAACCCATTCAACGACAAGCGCGTTTAATTTTTCTCCAGAAATCTTTGGGTTCTCTCCGCCTTTTATTAATAATTTTACTCTTGTAATTAATCTTCGTAAACATCGTGTAATTATCTTATATAGGGGATGCCCATATTTACCTCTCTTCAAGCCATCCTCAAACACATCAAAACCTTTATGATATCCATATCTACGCGATAACAGAACATTTGAGTGGAAGGCCGCGGATTCGTATCCAGCTTTCTTTAGAACCTCAGTAACTGATAACGTGTTTTTGAAAGGATTGTCCAAATCATCACACATCAGTGGATAAATAGAACCCAGTATCGCAGGAAAAGAAGATCTAGTGGTTGAACTCACAGATGTTGCTTGTGTGAATAGAATTCCATTCCTTGCAAGATCATCAATTGTTGGACTTGTTTTTCTTCTGTAACTGAAACATCCAAGATGATCTGCTCTTAAACAATCCAAAGTTATTAATAGTATGTTTGGTCTTTTACAAGTCATTTTAGCTCATTAACTTTGTCGTTTATTTAAAGCAATTAAGTTAATTTTACTATTTTTATGTGGAATCGTAATAAATAAAAGTCCTTTGTGTAGAATCTCAATGACCGGAGTCACAGGTTTATGCGTGTTTTAATCTTGGGAATAGATGCGTTAGATTTCGAACTTGTTGAAGGTTTTGATCTTAAAAACATCCAACAAAGCGAGTATGGAATGGTTTCTATTCCCAAAGAATGCTATGTTAAAAGTTTGGAGAACACACTTCAAGCATGGACGCCTTTCGTATGGTCGGCATTTCTTACAGGAAAGACACCAAATCAAATAGACATTAGCAGTTTGAATTTTTATAGATGGGATAATAGATTGCTACAATTTCTGAAGGAGCAATCTCGCAAAATTGGCATCGATAAAATTAAAGGCAAATCAAAATTCTTTGAAACCTTAGGATTTAAACAACATTACCATAATAAATATGACTTCAAAGTAAGTACGTTTTTTGACTTTGCTCAAAATCCAATAGATATTGATGTTCCATGTTATAGCAAAGATTGGAAATTCAAATTGGAGGTAAAAAAAGAGAATATGAAGGAGTATTTTAAGGAAAGCCTCTCTGACTTTAAAAAAATGAAAAAAGTAACATTCAATAAAATTCACAGACACTGGGACCTTTTCTTCACTTATACTAGGCACTTAGATATTTGTGGCCATCTTTTTTTTGGCAGAAAAACTAGAACGTGGGAAAACTACATACTTTTGGACAATTTTGTGGAACAACTTAAGAATAACCTAAAAAAAGAACATCTTTTTTTGATCGTCTCCGATCATGGAATGAAACAGCTGAGGGGAACAAACCTTGGAATTCATAGCGACTTTGCATTTTATTCAAGTAACCGGTCACTGAATGTCAAAAAACCAGACATTACAGATTTTTATGACATAATTGTAGGTCAACTTAGAAATTAATGAGATTTTGATAGACAACTTGACATGTAATCTTCACTCATTTTTTCAATGAAAAACTAAAAAGCTAGAGTAGTCAAGATAAATGTAGAAAGAAGTTGGCAGAAAAGAGAAATTTTTTCATTCTGTTTTTCATACTTTTGATTGTTACACCAGTTTTTTTCTCGGTATTGTATCCATCAGAAAATCCGAACGATGTAAAAAACAATGTAATTTTGATTGTCTGGGATGGGTGTCAAAGAGCTCATCTGTTGGAAATGCTCGATTCTGGTGATCTTCCATTTTTACAATCTTTCATTAATGAGGGCGATTATGTTGATATGGAGTTGCGGGATGTTAATCGTTTTGATGATGGACATAAGACCAACACTAAAGCTGGACATGCGACCATGCTTACCGGATATGGATATTCTGTACATGGTGTGATGGCTAATGTGAAGTTTGATCCTGTTCCTGATGGGTTAACAGTTTTTGAAAGATTGGAGCTAGTTGATGAAAGTATTGAGACATTATTCATAGGTTCAAAACGAAACGTCAACGTTTACAATGATCTTCAAAGAACATTTCTTGTTGATGGCATCGAAGTTCCAACTATAGTTGTAATTCCTCATCCCGAATTTAACGAAACAAGAATCATATATTATGGCGATGATAGACCTGCAGGAGTGTTTCATAATATGAGGTTTGACCTTGATTTTCTATTCTGTAAAGATGATTTAAAATTAGGGAACGCAACTGACATAGCGATAGAACAACTTGCTAAAAACGTTGAAGATCAGTTCTTCATGTTCCTTCATTACAAGTACCCAGATCGAAAAGGTCATGCAAAAGGTGAAAATTCACCGTCATACAGTAACAGTCTCATCGAGCTTACCATTGAATTGAACCGTTTAACTACAACATTAAAAAATCTCGGAATATATGATAGAACCTTTATTTTCATAACTACAGATCATGGCTTCGATGAAGGAACTAAATATCACTACGACGACCCCTATATATGGTTTATTGCAAACCGTAAATTGACAGGTGAGTTAACCTGGCAAGTAGATGTTACGCCAACCATATATGACGCCATGAATATTAACTGGACAGTTTTTACACCTGTTATTGAAGGTAGAAGCCTTTTAGCTAAATTTGATTAATATGAATCTATATTTAATCCTTAATTTTATCTTAAAATCGCGCGCGCGACCGAGTTATTTTTAATAGATAATTGAGTGGCAATTTTTTAAGCTTGTAGTTCTGTCCCTCCAACATGTTTGGGGGGGTATTGCGGGGAGACTATAATTATTTTCATGTTTTAAAACACATTGATCTAAAAAGCTATTTCGTAAGGAGAAGCGCTAAAGGTATAGTTCGAAGATGAAGATAATAATATTTTGCACAGTTGTAAATGATGACGTCAGATCCTTAAACTACTGATTATCCTGTTGATCTTTTCTTTTTCAGATGATTTTCTTAACATTGTTTTTAGAGAATTTTTCATTAATCGGGCTATCCCAGGATGAGATTCTATTAAATTATTCTTTTCTTTAGGATCATTCTCTATATCGTATAATTCTGCTTCCCTTTCCTTGTTGTAAGGTGCATAAACATATTTGAACTCTGGTGTTCGTATACCACGAAGCCACATTCTCTTATCTCTTAAACTTGAACCACACGCTTCCATAATAACTGGCTGTTCAGGCAGTCTTTCCCCTTTCATTAGCGGCAATAAACTTCTTCCACTCATGTTATAGAAAGGGTAATCTAAATTCAACGTTTGGATCAAAGTGGGAAGGATGTCGATCTGACTAACCTGATACTCGACAATCCTCCTCTCTGGATAAAGGCTTTTTCCACTAATTATCAATGGTACTCTTATCAGATATTCATATACATGAAAGCCATGCCCGACCTGAAGTAACCTTGCTCCATTTTCGAATCCTAATCTTCTTTTTATTTTCGTGTAGTAAATGTTGAGATTATACACCAATCTATCAGTTACAGTCTCTAAAATCGCTTCTCCATGATCTGAATGAAAGATTATGATGGTGTCTTCATCTATGTAAGGTAACAATCGTCCAATAAAATGGTCAAGCGAGGATAAACATCTCTCATATCTGTTTTTTCCAAACTCTTCATGATCAAAGCTTTGGGCAAGATGCCTTGGTCTATGTAGAGTCCAAAAATGAATAAAAATAAAGTACGGTTTTGTGAAGAATTTGTTTCTGAATTTGGTAAGTAACTGTTCACCCCATGAAGAATAAACAGTATCATTCTTATCCCTTAGATTATAAACATCAAATCCCCTATTCAATCGGATTTCGGGAACCAAAGGCCCAGAAACCTCGGCATAGGTGCAATATCCTTCTTGCTGAAATATCTCAGCCATTGTATGGATACTAGATTTCAATTTGTACCCCTCTAATGACCTTACCCCATGTTCGAAGGGATAAAGCCCAGTGAAAATACTGGTTATACAGGGGGTTGTTGTGGTAGCCACCGAGATCGCTTGAGTAAAGGTCACTCCCTTTTCACGAAGAGCATTTATATTTGGTGTCCTTGCTGTCTTATTTTTCCCCCAACATTTATCCGCTCTGAGAGCATCTACAAGAAAGAAAAGAATGTTTCTTTTCTGAGATTTCCCTGCCATGATTTATCCAGCTTTCTTTTATCCTTCCTTTGTGTAGATCAACAATATTAACAAGATTAAATATCGTGCGCATAAGAGGTGTTATTGATATAAAATTTTTATGATCAAGAAATACTTCCCTCTTATACTCATGAGATGTTTGAGATGAGACGTATATCGATATCCGTTATCATTCCCACAATCGGCCGAGTCAATCTTATTGAAAGATGTATAGAGTCAGTATTAAACCAGACTTTAACACCTCACGAGATAGTTATTGTTGATTCAGATGAAAATCTCTATTTAAAAGAAAAATTGGAAGAGAAGAATTGGGAAAGAAGAATACGATATATCTATGATCCAACAAAATCTCTCTGTAAAAAGAAGAACATTGGAGTAAATGATAGTTCAGGAGACATACTTTTCTTTTTCGATGATGATGTTGTCTTAGATGAGAAGTACATTGAAGAAGTAGTCAAGGTTTTCAAGACGGATGAAGATGGAAGAATTGGAGGAGTGATGGGGAACATCACCAACTGGACCCCCAGGGATACCGTGAGTCTTTGGATTTTACTGACAAGAATCTTTTTCCTTGGTCATTTTGGCAATGGAAAATTTCTACCTTCTGGTTGTGCAACCTTCGTTCATGGGAAAAAAAAGATTGTAGAGACAAAATTTCTCTCTGGAGGGATTTCAGCATATAGAAGAGAGGTTTTTAAGGATTTCAAATTCGATGAAAAGCTTGGAAGAACACTTGGCTACTGTTCAATGGAAGACATCGATTTCTCATATAGATTATCCAAAAGATATAACCTCATCTATACACCCTATGCCACTTTGAAACATTTTCCTTCCTGGACACGAAGTAATACCTATGATGAAGGAAAGGTTATGGAACATAAGATTCTAAATCATTATTATCTATTCAGGAAAAACATGCCACTTCATTTTAGGAACATTGTAGCTTTTACTCTTTCATTGTTTGGAAGATTAATTTTAAGTCTTATTTTTGAAAGAAACTCAGAATCTATTCGGGGATGGATTACTGGAACGCTTAAGATACTTTAAGAACATGTAATCC
>JAUVYS010000043.1 GCA_030602965.1 Candidatus Bathyarchaeota archaeon
AGGGCATTCTCATTGAAACTCATCGTTTCAATTCTAGTTTTATCTTTAACGATTAAATAACGAGCCAGCTGGATCCGTCTATAACTTTCTAAAGATGGTTTTTGATGGCCTTCTAATGGTGTGCCTTGAATTGGGGTGAAGGCGAATAATCCAGGATATACACCTATGTCCTTCATTTTTTGAATGACTTGAACCATCTCTTTCTCGGTCTCCCCTAAACCAACTATGAGGTGAGTGCTGGTTCTTCCAGCTCCGAGTGTCTTTGTAGCGGTTTGCAAAGCCTGTATCTGTTTTTTCCAAGAATAAGGTCCTCCAGCGTCTTTGCCTTTAATTTTCATAAAAATCTCTTCTGTAGCTGCGTCGATTGGAACACTAATTCTGTTGATTCCAGCGTCTGCTAATTCCTTTATTTGTGTAGCGCTGAATGGTTGACAGGAGACTGAAACAGGCAAGATAGTGTTCTTCTTCAATGCTTTTACTAAGTATAGAACATCTTCATAGACTCCAAAGTAGTTGACAGCTTGGATGCACACTCTCTTTAAACCACTATCATCATCGACCTGACCTATCTTCGAAATCACGCTTTCAGTCTTGAAACGTGGCCAGGTTACCCTCGAAAGAAGGTCAGATCTGCCTTTACTCAATCTCGCTTGAGGACAAAATCCACAATTTGCATCACATTTATCTGGATGATAAGTAAGCAAGTAAACGGTAGAAGGCATTACATCTATAGAACCCTGTGTTAAACCAAGAGCAATAGCTGATCCTAATGAAACTCTCACGAACCTTGGGGTTTGAACGTCTTCCACAACTAATCATCGTCCGAAAAGTTTTCAAACATAGATTAAAATTAAATCCTGAGTATCAATATGATAATGTGAATTTATTAATAGGTTGAAGAAACGGTTCACCCTAAAATATTTTAAGTTGTTCTGAATTTACTTGCGTTATGTATCGGAGAATTAACGAAATTCTTGAAAATTCCTTGAAAGACATAAAAAGGATTCTTCCTCTGTTTTTCTTGGCTAGTCTAGTAAGTACGATAATTGATTTTTATGTATCAGCTGAGATAGTCTATTCCGTTCTTGGGGAAAATCTTTGGGTAGCCATCCCGTTAGCTACAGTTATTGGCATTGTCCTTCCCATTCCTAGGTATGCCACATACCCGATAGCTTATGCCTTATACTTGAAAGGAGCACCTTTGAGTATAATCTTTTCCTTGATATCTGGAGAAGTAATTCTCGGAGCTCCAGATAGAGATGTCATGGAGTTCAAGTTTTTTGGAGCTAAATCATACTTTCTACGCTTCATTTTATGTACAATATTTGTAATTATCGGAGGGTTCATAATGGAGGCCATATTTTGATCATTGAAATTCTCGCTGCCACATTTGATAGCTTCCTAAAATTCTCGTTAATCATAGTTGTTGCAATAGTAGTGGCTCAAATCATAAGCCTATTCCTTTCACAGGAAACCATTGAAAAACAGTTAAAAAACGAAAAAAACGTGGTGAAACCAGCTTTGATTGGTTTAGTCACACCTGGACCTCTTGGTCTTTATCTTCCTCTTCTCAAAATACTCAAAGAAAAGGGGCTTACATTAAGTATGATCGCCACGTTCATAACTTCACAAACCTTGGTGGGTCCGATGCGTTCTTTCATCGAAGTAGAATACTTTGGAGCCATGTTCTTCATTTATAGAGTAATCTTTTCCTTCTTTACAGCATTCGGGGTTGGAATTTGCTATAAATACTTGGAAAAACGCATCGAATTCTAGATTTCTAATTATAAAATAGTAATAAACTTTGGTTTAAGGTGAGAAGGCAGCAGCCCATAAGAGGAGATAAATCTTTTCCCAAGTCCACTGTTTTTTAGTCTCCTCAAAAAAGTAGAATATGCCAAAATTAAGCATCTTATATGAAATATCAATGCTTCATAGGGGAGAATCCATGGGGTTTCATTGATAATTCTGTAGAAATTAGAAAGAATATCCATGCGACAATAAAAAAAGTGGTATAAATTCTGTCCCAGCGCAGTGTTACACTGAGGTTTTCCTCAGCTCTAATCAGAGACAGGCTATCTATAAACGCCATTAACCATTATATTTACTACTGTTCTTCAAAAAAAATTGTGTGCGCGTAAAAAAGTAAGTCAGTTTCATCCTTAATATGTGTATGATGTGCTTCAAATACAACGAAGTGTTTGAAGAAGAGGTAGGGAAGACAAGGTGGTAAAAATCATACGAATATCAGCTTTTTTCTCTGTACTGCTTTTATTCAGTTTGGTAGTTTTACCGATCCCAGCAAATGATTACATTGACGAGGATGGTGAAAAACAGTTTATAGCTTATGGGATGCTTCACGACGAATTATTCCCTGAATGGGAAAACTCAACCTATTGGCAAAAAGAATCTATCGGTATAGGTTTCACCGCTTTTGGAGAGATGGTGACGGATAGACTCGATGATAGTGATTATGGTGGTGGTTTAACATATCCTTTACATGTTGATGAAAACAATGGAGTTTATCCTTGTGAACACATAGCAACACCTGCACACTCAGGAGGGAGTACTATTTACTATCCTACGGAAGGGTGGCAGCTTTACTAGAAGTATAAAGAAGGAAGTCCTGCATATCATATTGATCCAAACTGGCATGTTTCAATGGCGATTTACGGAAGCAGTTTCCTTCCTTTTCAAAGGGCTAGATTAAATTGTATACCAGTCAGTTCAACCATAGTAACAAACACCTCAAGATTATTTATTGTTGAGGTAATTATCCACACTTACAACGGGACTCTTTTAAGTCTAGGATTACAACCCGAAAACTTTGAGATAAAAGCAATTCTCGTCTTCTTCAAAAACACCAAGAAAATAGCTTCCTATTGGACAATTCGTTATTTGGGAAGTGAAGTGGGTGGTATCGATGTGGTCTTCAGGAGACTCACAGACTTTGACATTGATCAGGCATTCCAAGCTGGAGGAACTGAGTGTTTTGCAGTATTCTACCCAAATAGCAAAAAAAATTCTTGGGGAGGCAGTGCTTCCAGTGATGATCATATTTTTTGGACTGGTTGTGAGTACTACCCGCAGAATTACTCGGTAGGAGTTGTGTGGACGAATAGAAGTGTATCCATATGGATTCCTCCTGAAGGCTATTCGGTGACACCACAGCATCATGTAGGTGTAATAGCGTATTATCCTAATTGTAGCAATTGGGACACTGATAACTGGAATCATTACGTGCCAAACGTTGGAACAACAGGGTTGTTCATGGGTGAAGGACTGAGAAGAAAGTATAGCTTACAGCCAAAGACAGTTGAATACAGATCATTAGACGAATTACACTATACTGGAGCAAATCTTTTAATGGGACAGTGGAACTTCTCTCTCTCCACTGCTACTAATAATAGATGGCGAAATTTTGTCACCGTCTACTCCATAACAAATTGCTCTGATACATTTGGTTACGTTAATGGTCCATCTTCATATGATTGGGATAGTGAAAGCGATAAGACTGGGCAGCGAACAATAAGTGAACTGCGGTACAATCTGAAAGAATTTTTCAACCCTCAATATAAGCTTTCAAGTGAATTGAAAGACATCAACAGCAAGTACCTTGACTTATCTAATAGGTATCCGTTCAGTGGCGTGTCTATAACAAATCTTCTCAGTCGTGATGGCAAACTGGAACTGGAATTTGAAATCGAATTTGACCCTGAAAACACAACTGTCATGCTAGGGAACTACTTAAACCATTATGGTTCAACATTTACAAAACATGCAGCAAACGCCATCGACGGGATAGGCGCAAGCGCTATTGGTGGAGCTATTGGTGCTTATTCCAACATGTTTGACACAACAGGATTCACACAATTCAATGGAACTTCTTCACCCCCGATTTACTACTTGACACTTAATGGAGGAACAAAATGGTATTCAACGATTCTTCGACTGACAGGAATAAAACGTAGAACAGATCTCTGGAACCTCACATCAACCGGTGCAGTCAAAGACGTATTCACGACACCAACTGGAGATGGATTTGATCTTCAAAACCTCATAAACGTGGGAGGACCCAAAGTCAACTTGGCCACGGAATATTTCAACGAGCACTCCTTAGTAACGTGGGTAAGTCAAGAAGCAGGCAGCGAATTCACTAGCGAGGGAATTTACAGCGTTATCACTGGGCAATTTTATCCAGCAGATGGACCCTACGCAGTGATCACTGTGACCAACGACCTGAACCTCACAACTTGGACGTCTATATGGGACGGTTTAGGTGGAAACGACTACGCATCAGGAACCACAGATGGCGACACACTAATTCTTCCATACGCAGGATTAAGCGTTTGGGGTTGCAGTGGACTTGACACATATGCAGCTTGCAGCTGGTTAGCAACCTACTACATGAATCTAAACAGTTTATACACTAGCACAAACCCCGCAAACAAACGTGGAGTCACAACAATAATATTAAACACTGAAAAAATTAAGGCTGTGAACGAAAACAGTTGGGAGTGGGCTATACAAGAATTGACAGGTTCAGTGGATGGAATTTACAGAACAGAAAGCGGCGAAGGCTGGAACACCTGGGCATATAATACAAACACAATTTCTTGGTAAAAAAATATTAAACCCTTTTTTGTCCTAAATAGTGCGCGATTAAATACAATGTTGAAAAATAAACAAATAAGTCAAGAAATTGTTGGCTATCAAATAGGGACGTTTGATAACCACCGAGAGACTCGAACTTTTTTCTTAATGTGATAATTGTTTAGATAGAACCAGAGATATTGCCTATTTTACACTTGCTTTACATATATTTCGTAAAATTTCATGGATATATTAATAATTTTTAAGAATCTAAAGTTTTTACTAACCTGCACTTAATATTCAGAAATTTGGAACTTGAATTCTCGAAAAACGAATTATGCCACTTAAAAAATGAGTAGTTGGAGGAAAAGGTAAACTGACCTCATATAACCATCTTTCTAAGCTATTAAATTCGAATAATGAAGCTTTAGAGGAATGGTTGAAAACTTCAAGAAAATTAAGTTGGCGCAACTTCAAAAAGCAAATCAGGTTCTACGCTCCAACCTTCGTTCACTACAAGTCTTCTCATTTTCAACCTTCACCTGATTCTTTCCCGTCAATTTCTATCACAGGAAATGTTTGTGCCTTAAACTGTGATCATTGTCAAGGCAGGCTACTGAAAGGTATGATTTCAGCAAAAACACCTGGAAAATTAATGAAAGTTTGCAAGAAGATAAAAAAGAATGGAGGTATTGGCTGTCTCATAAGCGGTGGTTGCTTGCCAGATGGCTCTGTACCATTAAATCGCTTCACAGATGCTATAGCTCAAATAAAAAAGAACTTAGGATTAAAAATAATCATACACACTGGTATAATCGACTTTGAAACTGCTCAGAACCTCAAATCCGCAGGGGTAGACGCTGCTTTAATTGACGTCATTGGCTCCGACGAGACAATAAAAAGCATTTATCATATGGACGCAACAGTGGAAGATTATGAAAAATCCCTTGAAGCATTACGCAACTCGGGAATACCAATCGTTCCTCACATACTTGTTGGGCTTCACTATGGCAGAATAATAGGCGAATTTGAAGCCATCAGTATGATCTCAAAATACGATCCCTCAGCCATGGTCATTATAGCATTAACTACAGTAAAGGGAACAAAAATGGAAGAAGCTTCTCCTCCTAAACCGGAAGACATTGCTAAGATACTTGTGGCTAGTAGGCTAACAATGGCTAAAGTTCCTATAGCTCTCGGATGTATGAGACCATTAGGAAAGCACCGGGTAAAAACTGACACCCTTGCTGTAAAGGCAGGAGTTAACGCTATTGCTTTTCCATCTGAAGAAGCCGTTGAACTCGCTATGTCGATGGGATTGAAGACGATCTTTCATCCAATCTGTTGTTCACAAATATATGAAGACTTTGTATTGAATGTATGACTCTATGGCAGAATCTTAGAAAGGATATCCGTTATTTTAGCTGCTGTTTGCTGGACTTCAGTTGAGAGACCTTCTCCAAAATCTGTTTTCTTAGGCTGTATTAGTAAAAGTGCGATTTTAGCTCCTGTTGTTTTTTCCAGGAAATCGCAGAATATTCGAAGTGGAAGCGAATGTGTGGAAATAGCGTTTTTCCTCACGACTTCGTTGGGTGCAAAAAGCTTCATGGAGCCAGGTTTTTGCTTCAAAAGGGCTGCGTCTATAATCAATATGTGTGAAGGTTCGAAATCTGCTATTTGTTTCATATAACTTTCAGGAATAGTTTCGCATTCTATAAGGAAAACAGATTTTGAAACTTTATCTTGTAGTTCTTTGGCTATTTTTGTTCCTACGAAATCGTCTTTTCTAAGAGGATTTCCAACACCGGCAACGACAACTTTCTGTGCTTCTGAAAGCCACTTCTGTAATTCGTCCTCTGTTCGGTTACAATTTAATGGCTTCAATAAAGGAACATCTTGTTTAGAGTAATATAATCTCAATATTTACCCCTATCTAAGGGTCAAACGTTTGATTTTGATCGAATGTTTTATTAATTTTTCATATAAATGTTTATAATCACGGTGAGATGATGAGTAAAGAACCGGAGAAATCTAAGTTTGCGTTCTACTGGGCTGCTAGTTGTGGAGGCTGCGAAATTGCAGTACTCGATATAAACGAGAAAATTTTGGATGTGGTCGCTAAAGTTGACATTGTCTTTTGGCCAGTTGCCTTGGACTTCAAATACAAAGACGTAGAGGCGATGCCTGACAAGTATATTGATGTTTGCTTCTTCAATGGCGCTATTAGAACTGAAGAAAACGAGCACATTGCAAAGCTCTTGAGAAAGAAATCCAAAGTCTTGGTTGCCTTTGGTTCTTGTGCGGTCGATGGTTGTGTGGTAGGCCTTGCGAATCTTTGGGACAGAGAAACGATATTTGAAAGAGCCTACTCTGAGACTCCTTCAACAAACAATCCTGAATCTACTATTCCTCAAACTTCGTTCAAGGTTAAAGAAGGAGAGCTAACTTTACCAGAATTTTATGACACAGTGAAAACATTAGCCCAGACTGTTGACGTGGACTATTTTCTGCCGGGCTGTCCACCGCCTATTCCTTCTATTCTTCAGGCTGTAGAAGCCATTTTCAACAATAATTTGCCTCCAAAAGGCGCAGTTCTTTTGCCAAATAAATCAATTTGTGATGAATGTCCCAGAGAGAAAAACGATCATGAACTCTCTGAGATTAAACGGATATACGAGATAGATGATGATGGTGAAACTTGTTTCTGGGATCAGCAAGTTATCTGCATGGATCCTGCAACAAGAGCAGGTTGCGGTGCTCAGTGCCCACTTGTTAACATTCCTTGTACTGGATGTGATGGCCCTGGGCCACGGGTGACTGATCAAGGAGCTGCAGCTATGAGTGCATTAGCATCTATCGTGACTGGCCCAGAAGTAATTGAGCAAGTTGTGGACCCGATTGGGACATTTTACAAGTATTCACTAGCTAGATCTATACTTCGGAGGAAGGTGAGGAAATGAAAGAAATAGTTATAGACCCTATCACGAGGCTGGAAGGCCATGGTAAAATCTCTATTTTCCTTAATGATGAAGGAAATGTGGAAAACGCATACTTCCAGGTTCCAGAACTGCGGGGTTTTGAGCGTTTCTGTGAGGGTCGAAGAGCTGAAGACCTACCAATAATAACCACTAGAATTTGTGGTGTCTGTCCTGTCGCACATCACATGGCTGGTGCAAAGGCTTTGGATGCCGCCTTTAACGTGGAGCCAACAGAAACAGCGAAAAAACTTAGAGAACTCGAATATGTTGGTTATTTCATCTATGACCATATTCTTCACTTTTACTTTTTAGGCGGTCCAGACTTCGTAGTAGGACCAGATGCTCCGCCTGCGAAACGGAACATTCTTGGAGTGATTGAGAAAGTAGGCTTGGATGTTGCAAAAGAAGTCATCAAACACCGAGCTTACGGTCAGAAGATAACTGGCATTCTCGGTGGAAGACCAACCCACCCTGTTACTGCTTTGCCTGGGGGAATGGCAAAAGCTTTGTCTGAGGATGAGCGGCAAGAGATTGAGAAGATGGTTAGAAGCTGTGTTGACTTTGCCAAGTTCTCTCTCAAACTCTTCGATGACGTTGTCCTCAAAAACGCTAACTATGTTGACTTGATCACTAGTGACCCTTACAAATTAGAGACCTATTATATGGGAACGGTTGACAAAGACAACAATGTTAACTTCTATGATGGTGATGTTAGGGTTGTTGATCCGAAAGGAAAAGAGTTTGTGAAGTTTAAACCTCCAGAATACTTGGATGTTATAGAAGAACATGTTGAGCCTTGGACATACGTCAAACTTCCTTACCTCAAGAAGTTTGGGTGGAAAGGATTCGTAGCTGGACAAGACAGTGGCATTTACAGGGTTGGACCTCTAGGAAGACTCAACGTTGCAGAGGGAATGACTACGCCAGTTGCCAATGAAGAGTACAAGAGGATGTATAAGACTCTTGGTGGAAAGCCTGTTCACGCCACTTTAGCTTTCCACTGGGCTCGACTCATCGAACTCATGTATGCAACAGAACGAGCCTTAGAACTGGTAACTGATCCCGAAATTACTAGCAAAGACATAAGAAACAAGCCTGGGAAGCCTGGGGAAGGAGTAGGTATTGTTGAGGCGGCTAGAGGCACTTTGATTCATCATTACCAGTTAGATGAGAATGCTCTTGCAAAGAAGGTCAACCTAATTGTGGCTACAACTCATAATGCTCCCGGCATCTGTATGTCAATTAAAAACGCTGCTAAAAGCTTGATACGAAATGGTAAAGTCGATGATGGCTTGCTTAACAAGGTGGAGATGGCTTTCAGGGCTTACGATCCGTGTTTAGCATGTGCTACTCACTTTGCTATTGGCGAGATGCCATTAGAAGTAAATATCTATGACAGCGAAACGAGGTTGGTAAAGACGATAAGGAGATGAGGGATGAGAAATGCAAGAAGCTAAAGTTGGAGTATTTCTGTTTGATCGTGGAAAATACCTCTCTGAGATACTGGATTATAATGAACTTGAAAATTTTGTAGAACAAGTTGAAGGTGTAGTTCTTGTCAAGAGGTGGAGCGGCTTCAGTCTTGAAGAAAGCATCCAAATTATTACTGATGCTATTAAGAGTGGAGAGACAAATAGGATTGTCGTTACTGCGACCATTCCGAAGCTTAGTGAGATCAAAATTGTTGGTGCTGTAGAGAAGGCTGGGCTTAACCCTTACTTGGTTGAGATTATTGACATTAAAAGTTACTGTGCTTGGCCTCATAGAGATAAGCCTAAAGAGGCCACTGAAAAAGCTAAAGCCGTCCTCCTCGCGGCAATTGAACGTGCCAAACTTCTTGAGCCTATAGAGAAAATTGAGTTTCCTGCTTTGAAATCTGTTTTAGTCATAGGCGGTGGTATTGCGGGAATGCAGACCGCTATTGACTTGACAGATTTGGGCTTTGAAGTTCATATAGTTGAGAAGATGCCTTTTATGGGTGGTTTATCTGCTCGCGCTGGCCGTTTCTTCCCTACCGGCGATTGTTCAAT
>JAUVYS010000155.1 GCA_030602965.1 Candidatus Bathyarchaeota archaeon
CCCCCAACCACCTTTTACTTTAGTTCTGGTAGTCACTGAACTATTCGAATTTAAAAAAATGGGTTATTCAGCGTTGACGTTTCTTGATGATGATTGCTACCATTATAAAAACTGCTACCCCAATGTAAGGAGTGAATGGAGTCAGGTTATCAAGTGAGACGCCTTCTTTCTTCAATCTAGGTACAAATACTTCTGATATACATGTCACGCACGCGCATCTTAGATCCTTAAAAATTTAATAGATCCTTATTTAATGTAGAATTCTCAAGTTTGAAGCAATGTGATATGAAAACTTTCTTAAACTGTATTCCATGTCTTATTAGACAGGCATTAGATGTCTTAAGAATCAGTACCTATGATAATTCTACTCGTGAGCAAGTTCTGAAAGAAGTGATAGAATATCTTCTTGAGGAGGATTGGACTAAAACCCCGGCTGAATTATCGACAAGAGTTTATGGGATTATAAAAAAGAGGACAAAACAAATCGATCCTTACAAGAAACTTAAAGAAAAATCTAACAAGTTAGCTGCTAAGCTTTATCCTCAACTCAAATTAATGGTAAGTAAATCGAGAAACCCCTTATTTACAGCTACCAAGATTGCAGCAGCAGGGAATGCTATTGATTTTGGTCCTCAAGGGATAAAAATCAATATTCTCAAGAATGTGCGTGAAGTATTAGAGAGCGATTTTGCAATAAATGATTTTGAAAAACTTGAAAGGTCTCTTTTAGAAATAAAAAACATCTTATATTTAGCTGATAATGCTGGAGAAACCTTCTTTGATAAAGTGTTAATCGAAGAACTGGTAAAAAATGGTAAAAATGTGACCTATGTCGTTAAAGGCTCCCCAATCATTAATGACGCGACGTTAATTGACGTTGCCATTGCGAAAATAGATAAAGTCGCTGAAATAATTACAACTGGAACTGACTGTTGTGGAATCGTGTTCAATGAGTGTTCAAATAAGTTTAAAAGAAAATTTGAAACCAGTGAACTGATTATTAGCAAGGGTCAAGGGAACTACGAGTCTCTAAGTGACATGGAAAATAGGAATATCTATTTTCTTCTTAAAATTAAATGCTCAACCCTTGCAGAAGAAATTGGGGTTGAAGAAGGAGCTATAATTCTAAAAAAAGGCTGATTCAATGTTAAAAGAACATTAATTCATAAACTTGGCTTTGTGTGATTGAATTTACCTAATTAGTTTTTTAATATCCAAAATACTAATCTCTTTGTATATTAGATAGTTCTTCCATCCTCATGTTTTTTGTGATTTCTTTTATTTCATTCTAGGAAAATAATAGTCCGTTTGATCAATTCTCAGTATATCCTGGTGTGGGGAGTGGGGTTTGAACCCACTGGTCGCTGGAGATATCTCCTGCAAACCTCCATTTTTTTCTTAAATAGTTTAAAAGGCAGTAAATAATAGAACCCAATCGCGCGCGTGATTATAAATTATCGACTTATCACATCCATGAAATCTTTAAAATTATCAGCCTCCAAAAGTTTAGGTATTATTAAGCAATCGAGGAAGTAAAAATGAACAAAATGAAGGATAAAGTCTGCATTGTAACTGGTAGCAATTCAGGAATCGGAAAAGAAACAACCTTAGCTTTGGCTAACATGGGGGCAAAGATCATAATGGTTGTGCGAAATTTGGAGCGTGGCGAGCAAGCTCGGGGAGAAATAGTCAATGAGACTGGGAATAAAACGCTTGTTTTGATGCATTGTGACTTGTCCTCGTTTGAATCAATTAACAAGTTTACAAAGGAATTTTTGGGTAGTTATGATAAGCTAGATGTATTGATCAACAATGCTGGTGCTGTTTTCAGTAAACGTCAAACTACAGTTGATGGTTTTGAGCGAACATTAGCTGTGAACTATCTTGGACCGTTTCTTCTCACAAAAAAATTACTTCCTTTGCTAAAATTGAGCGCTCCATCCAGAGTGATCAATTTGAGTTCTGGATTACATAAGTCAGCGAAGATAGATTTCGATGATCTTCAAAGTACAAAAAACTATGATGGGATGAAAGTATACGCTGCTGCAAAGTTGATGGTTATAATGTACACGTATGAATTAGCTAGACGTCTGGAGGATACTGGAGTCACAGTTAATGTGGCTCAACCCGGCTTTGTTGCAACCAATCTTGGAAGGAATAGCGGTAGTCTCCTTTCGTATTTAATGTTTAAGATGGTGCGACCTTTACAAATCAGCGCTAAGAAGGGTGCTGAAACTTCCGTGTACTTGGCATCTTCAGAAAAAGTTAAAGGTGTAACTGGGAAGTGCTTCTCAAAACTAAAAGAAACAGCTACAGCTCAGGTATCCTACGATCAAGAAAAACAAAAACTTCTCTGGAATAAGACATCAGAGTTGCTTGAGTTACCTCCAACGCTTGAGAATTAAATTAACGCTGTTTTATTTGCTGGAGATTTTACTCTGCCTGACATTGAGCCACCCTCACCTCCACCATCAGATGGAGTTGACTGGCTTCAAATCCTAGGAGTATTCTTGCAGTCACAAATTGTCCACATATTCTTTTTTTCCTCGTTCGTCGCTTTAGGCTTTTTTTACGTCAAAATTAGTCAAGAGAGGTCTTTAGAGACGATGGCGACTGTGAAAAGGAAAGAGGCGAAACGGATGATGCGTGAAATAGATCGAACCATCAAGATAATGACAAAGAAAGACTCTAAATGAGACTTTACTACTCTAACGCATGAATCTAAACCAACTATTCAACCAGAATTATTTAATAACTCGTAAAAACTGATGAAAAAAATTAAAAATTTTCTCATCTTCTAAAAAGAAAAAATGTGGGACCGAGTTTTAAAGGTCTAATTATAGCATTGGTGCTACTTCAGCGATGGCTGTCAAAAGTAAAGTTAAGATTCCACATATGAAGCCGACAATCCCAACAATTTTTTGTCTGTTCATCAACTTTTCCATTTCTGGGTTTGGCTTTGGGGGTCCTGCAGTTTTGGGTGGCGGTTGTTTCATAGTAGCTTTCATGATTTGTTCCATTCGGCGAATAGTGAAAGTTTGAACAACTCCACCAATAATCATGACACCGACAAGAACGTGTTTTACTGTGATGGCTGTGTTCCAGACATTTGTGAGGTCGGGGATGAGGGTTCCAGAGAATTGTGGGTTGAATATTGTCATTGGGATCCCCGTTATGAAGAACAATGCTACACTGCCCCAAACTAGCAGTAGGAACCTCTTTGCTATATCAAGTGAAAGGGTCCCTGCTACTGGTCCTAAATCCTTCCCGCGCTTCCCTATAACTGGCGCCCAAACCAGCATCATAAACATGATGCCTCCGATCCACA
>JAUVYS010000013.1 GCA_030602965.1 Candidatus Bathyarchaeota archaeon
CCGACGCCTCCCTTCCACAAGTACTGCTCGCAGAAACGGATACCTTGATCGTAATGAGTCTTAGCCTCGTTGGTTACGCTCATATAGGTTCCTCCTATATATGTGCCTCAATATTCAGTGTTATAAAAACTGGTTAGAATAATAGGAAAATATTGTTTATGTTTTTTCATGATTTATTTGCGATGAAAAATATTTATCGCGTGTGGTATATGTGCACACGGTTAAAGCCAATTATAAGTAACTGGGTATAACATATAATTGTATGACAGGGAAAAATAAGTTAGTTTTTTTCATTCTGACAATAATGATCATTGCGATGTCTATTTTTCTTGTATTGGCCTTCATGAATGAGAGCATGGGGCCTTCGAATGATAAGATTGTGCCTCATGAAGATAGGTGGGGTATTTATGCACTAGATCTTGCAACAAAAAATGTTGAATTACTTTTCAGTTCCTCTAAGAAAATTGATGGGTTGCGGCTTAATAATGATAGTGATATTTTTGTTTTTTATCAGGAAATTGCTGATGACAGTGATAAATGTGTATTAGAGGGAACACCGATAAATCTTTGCGAAGAGATTTGCATTGTAAAGGTGGATGGCAGTAATTTCCAAAGATTGACTTGTAATAATTTTCTTGATGTTTATCCTTCTTGGTCACCTAATGGTTCCCAGATAGCCTTTCTCACGATGCGCAATGCGACTTTAGATATCTATGTGATGGATGCTAATGGCAATAATGTTGAAGAGCTGTACGACTCTGGGTTTCATGACGGCGATATTGATTGGATGAAAGATAAGATTGTTTTCACCAGAAACAGTCAGATATGGATTATGAATGATGATGGAACAGGTCCGGTCCAGATTACCAATCCACCTAGAGCAGGGGAATGGGGAAATGCTGTTCTGCCTTTCGGAGATTTTGATCCCAGGTTAAATCCAGACAGCACCAAAATCGTCTTTGAACGATTAGAAGATGACAAGACCTCCCATGGCAACTACGACATCTACGTCATTAATGTGGATGGAACAGGAGAGAAAGCTTTAACGGATACTGGGTACACGCAAGGTTTCCCAACTTGGTCCTACTCAGGAGATGAAATAGCATATCTTGTGGGGGCTATTGGCAACGAAGGAAAATATGATATCTACCGCATGAACTCAGATGGAACAAACAATCATAATATCACACCTAATTACTTTCCAGCCAACTTCTTATGCTACACTCCAATTTTCTCAAAGGATGATTCCAAAATACTATTCATAGGAGAATGGTATGACTGATCGATCGCGCGCGCGATTTATTTAGTGGCTGGCGTCCTGACCGTAACCCATCTTCTATCTAGCAAGACACCGTCTAATTAAACACCATATTACCAATTTTCCCTTTTTTTAAAAAAAATGGGGGTTTGCGGGATTGTATAAATTATATCCAGGAGATAATTTCTAAAAGCTTAGGTGCTTAATCGATTATTGCATGTAGAGTGAATTGGCTTGTTTGGAAAAAATTCAAAAACGATTGGCAGATCAGAGGAAGAAACAAGACAGTATCATAAACAGTATTTGGAAGCTGTAAATAATCCACATAGAAGAAAGATACTTGAAGAACTTAAAAATGATCCTGAAAATTTTGAAGATCTTCAGAAAAAGACAGGTTTAAACGCTCAAACTCTGAAATGGCATTTGAATATACTTGAACGTGGCTTTTGCATAGAAAAATATTCCATCAAAGGTAAACTTCTGTACAAACTCACACAAGAAGGAAAGATCATAGATTACCTATAATACACTTTCAAAGAAAAATGAATTAGAGACGTATGGTAGTCGGGGGACTACCAGCCCTCAAGGGCACATTTATACCAAATTCCTCTTTTTTTTGAAGAGTAACATTTCTCAATATTTCTAACTTCACATTTTTCTCAAAACTGAGAACCTTTACAACACTTAAGAAAAAAATGGGTTGGCTAGTTAAAAAGTAAATAGCCTAAAGTTCTGTTCTGAAACTATTTTGATTATAGATTTGGAAAAAAGTCCACATGAGATCTATTTAACAACCCATAAAGGACTAAACAACTTTAATTCTTTCACTTTTTCAGGATCATCTATAATAATGTCCATAATATTGAAGAAATCCGTTTTTGTGATTTTTTTATCATTAACAGCGCACAAACGGAAACCACCTTCCTGTGGGTTTGCTAATAATAAATGAATCTTTCTTTCTGCAATATTTTTTGGAGCATTAGACTCAAATTCAACAAGTACATACACAGGGAACCAATAGCGTTTTAATGCTTCTTCACCGAACATTTCGTAACCCCAACTGGTAATTATCTTCCTAATTGCATAAAGTTCAGTATAGTGATCCACTTTTTTACAAGAGGCTACAAGTTGTGTAGCACGTTCATCTTTTAGATCCCATTTCGATTCCCAGGCACTGTGAAGTTCTCTACTCACCGCCGTTTCTTCGTCTGTACCAATATAGACTTTCCATTTCTTCCATTCACCAACGACCTTTAGAGGGGGGACAAGAGATATTGTCAACTCGTTTTTTAACCTTCTTCCTCCAAGCCAACTAACAAGGATGCCGCTGAAAGGTATGAGTTCATCTGTAATTTCTGCAGTCATCTCGATTCCTTTTTCTGCAGCTCGATATTTCATTGCCTTGGACTTTATCTCAATACTTGGCCTATATTCTTTAAGAGCTGCATCAGATTTTGCTGATACAGGAAAAACCTTTCCAAAATACTGACCTGGCCACAATTCGATTGTAAAGGATTTTAAGCTGTCTGTTATGATCTCCTTTGGGAAGTCTGGTGTTGCAGTGACTTTAGCCTTCTTTTTTGAGCCATTGAACAGAGCAAGCATTATTGTCCTCTGTGTTCCTTTCTCTAATTCCGCGTTTGGAAGGGTATTCAGGAACATCGTAGCAACTCCGGGTCTCAATCCGAAAAGTTTTTTTTCTTTGCCAGTTTTTTTCAGTTCATTTTTCACGCTATCAATTATTATGTAAGCTCCAGCTGCAGGATAAGAGGTGTAATGTACATAATTTTCCATGTTGTATGCCGTGTGGTAACTTTTACCTGCTTTCACGTATCTTCTTTGAGCATAATAGCTGTCTCCCATATCAAACATGGGTTTAGCCCAATCGTCACCTAAGATCTTCTTGTGAATTTGAAGGGCTTTTTCAAAATAACCAATTGCTTCAGTATGTTTTGTAAGTTTGGCGTGAGATAAGCCTAATATGTGAAAGGCTTCAGCAGTTGCTTCAGATGTCTCTTCTGATTCTACCACCGTTTGGAGAAGATCAATTGCTTGTTCAGGCTTTCCAGATTCAAGAAGCTCTTCAGCTTTCTCAATGATTTGATTTTGTTTATTTATTATTCCTTTTTTTTGTTTTACTTCTTTTTTTTCAATAGGTTTCTTTCTCTTTTCTTTGATGGCTTTCTTTTTTTCATGAGAAGGCTTTGAAGGAGGTTGAGCTGGTAACGGTGTTGGAATTTGAGTTACATTAGTTCCACAGAAT
Source organism: Candidatus Bathyarchaeota archaeon (assembly GCA_030602965.1). Lineage (GTDB taxonomy): Archaea > Thermoproteota > Bathyarchaeia > RBG-16-48-13 > JAGMEO01 > JAGMEO01. The sequence goes on from JAUVYS010000013.1 coordinate 3,522, forward strand.
GGACAAACCTTGAAATCGGGGGATATGCTCTTTCCACAATTAGAGCATGATTTGGTTATTGGTTGCTCAGGTTCCTTTTCTACTTCTTCAACAGGTTTACCGCAAAATGGGCAGACATTGAAGTCTGATGATATGCTTTTTCCGCAGCTTGAACAAGAAATCATCATCTTTGATTCGGATGGTTGTGTTATAGGGGTTCCACAGTAAGGACAGATCTTATAGTCAGGAGAAATGTTTTTTCCACAGTTAGGGCACTTTTTAGGTGCAAATTTTGAAAAAAATTCTTGAGCTTTTTTTACCAATACTCCTGGTTTAGGTACATCCACTCTCCAATAATTTTCAGATTCCTGCTTGTCTTCGTGAGAATTTTCCTCACTCAAATATAGTATACCCCGCAGTTTACGTAATATGATTAAAATATTGTATTAACCCTTCGTTTCACTGGTATAACACAGTGTATGCTATAAATAGATTTATGGCGAAAAAACACTATAATTTAACTCGAGGCTGGCGTCCTGACCGTAATCCATCTTCTTTCCAACCGGACACTCTAATTAAACACATTGTTACTGATTATCTTGTTTTTTCGCCAATAACTCGTCTAATATAGGAACTACATCTTCTATCAGAGAAGGAGCTTTGAATCCGATTTCTCCGATGGCAAATGCAACATTGCTTGCGAGAGTTTGATCCCGGTCCCTGAGTAGGTTTACGATTGAAGATATGAATGGCTTCAATTGTTCAGGTGCTACAGCAGCTACGCGTCCAAGAACAGTCGCAGCATATAACCTCATAACATTGTCTTTGTGTTGTAAGAGTTCAACTAAATACTTGGCAAGATCACTACGAAGTTCTTGAGAACCAAAAAATAGACGCGATACGACAAAAGCAGTCCTTGTGCGTACTCGAATATTTCCATCCTTCAAAAGCTTAGGTAACCTAGGAATGAGAAAATTCCTTACAATTTCTGGAGAGCCAGAACCCTTTTCTACAATTGAGGAGACAGCGGACCAGCTCTCTTCTATTTTCTTCGATTTCATGGATGAAATCTGTTTATTAAGGAACTCCTCTTCTGGACTCTTCTTCCTCCAAAACATTTTTCTCAAGATAATAAAGTGTAATATTTCATAAATAAATTATTTCAATAATCTTCGTAGAAACGATTTTATTAGAATTCAATCTCGTAAACATCATAGTTTTTTTTCATACCTAAACTTTTGTAAACATTTTTTGCAGTCTCGTTATGGCTTTCAACATAAAGTCTTAGACCTGCAACATCATTCCTTGATTTTGCTATCTCAAGAACTGTTGAATAAAGATTTGAAAAAATCTTCTTATTCCGATGTTTTCTTTCTATATAAACACTCTGTATCCACCAGAAGTTTTTGTTTCTCCAGTCACTCCATTCATAGGTGATCATCAACTGACCAACTATCATAGGTAGCTTGTTCATTTTTTCAGCGACAAGATAGAATCCTTTGTTAGAATCATTTAATACTGCTTGAACGCCTTTAATAACCACATCTCTATCAATTTTTTTTCGTTCGGTTTCTTCCGCCATCTTCATGTTGAAAACGGCGATACTATTGGCATCTTCTAGTTTAGCTTTTCGAATGATAATGTTATCATCCAATTTTCTTTTCACCGATTCTATGTTCTTTTCAAACATACACAGATTCAAGCATGCGATTCATTATTTAGTTTTTTTAATTTCAAATTTATTTGTTGGTTTGAACAGAATTTCACGAATATTATCTGCCTCTTTTAAAGATTTAAATTTCCACTTGTATCAACTAGAAGCTTGATGTTGTTATGATTATTGATTCAAATGATGCAGAAAAAGAGATTGTATTAACTGTGGCTAAACTCATGGCTGCCTCTGCAAGAACGGCTCCAAAAGCGCGAGGTGAAGACAGTGTCAAAACTGCTATCATTACAGGAGATGATAAGGATAAATTGGCTGAAGTGATGGAAGAGATTGGATCTGTAAGAGACTCTGAGAATGTGAGTGATTCCGCTGCTGTGGTCTTGATAGGAGTTGAACATGGAAAAGTCGATGATGGGTGGATACATTATGAAGCTAAACTCATAGACTTGGGTATAGCATTGGGTTCAGCAGTTAAAGTCGCGAGTGATTTCAATGTGGATAACCGAATCATGCGTAGTATTGGGAAAGCAGTTGAGAAGATGGGATTAATGAAAGCCAAACAGATAAACGGAATACCCCTCTCGATCAAAGGAAAAAACATATTCTTCGATAGAAAACCAAGGAAAAGTTCGTAGACTCAGCAATAACCGAATTGTTTGGAATTAAGGTAATATTTCATTCAATTCAAGAGTAACTGTTCGGTTTCTCTTTTATCTCCTTTTGAATTTACGCTTTACATCTTCGATTTTTTCGCCTACAATCTCTATCTCTTCGATCTCTCCCAGTTTCTTATTAAATGCCTTCGTGATGTGGCGAATCTCATACGGGTCGATTCCCATGACTCTGCAAGCAGTTGAGTCTGTAGCAACCGGATCTACTCCAGCTATAATTAAATCCATTTGCACAGGATCACCGCTAACAGGTCCACGACCCTCCATCCCAACAAAACCATCTATCACCGTCAAAGTGGGTTTCAACACTGTGTTAATGTCAACTATAACCTTGCTTATGCCCCTGAAGTGAAATTTTGCTTTGAACTTGTCTGGTAATAAACCAAACATGTTTTTCATTCCCAACGTCGCCCCTGTTTGACTATGAGTCTTAAGTTTCGCTGCACTTATTACTGCTGACTCGGTAACAATTCTTGGTACTGTAATTGTCTTGAGCGTTTCGTTATTTGGAATTTTAATAGTCACTTGATCTTTTATATGTCTGAGATTGAGACATTCAACGCCATAACGTTCACACATCTCCTTCATCCCAGTCGCTTCAAAAGCTTTATCAGCGTTTGTTCCTGTTGCGTCTGACTCAACAACGTATAACTCAGCGGGAACATCATCCTTGAGCTTCTTTATTAGAGCTTCAACTACAACTGGATCCGTTGTCGCTCCAGTGTCCCAAGTCTTGGTTGTGATAAAGTTGACTTTTATCAGCACCCGTTTCCAGTTCAAGAATGCTTTTTTGTAATCTATAAGGTCCAGTGCCTTGAAGACTGGTTCGTGACCACGTTTTCCCCGTACAATTGATACCTTAGATGCCAATGAAAAAACCTTTCATTTTTTAACCGCGAGCGATACACGGATGAAACCTAATAAAAATGATTAATGACTTTGTTGAATTTTAGAGAATTCGTTTAACAACTTTTTCCATGAATCTCTTCAAAATCTGTTTATTTCCATAAAGGTCTACAAATCGTAGTTCGAAGCTTTTCACTCCAATTTCAATATATTCCTCAAGTTTAGCTGCGCATTCTTCTGGGGTTCCCATTAGATTTCTATCTTTCATTCGTTCATACCATTCTTTAAATGAAACTGGCTTGCTTTGTATACCATAAAATCTTCTGCCTTCTCTTTTCCATACGTTTTTCCAAGCTTCATAGGTTTCATCTTCGTTCTCATAGACACCTACGATGTTAAAGAGATGAGATATTTTTATCTCATTAAAATCTCTATCATATTTGCTACAACAGTCATCTAAAATCTTCAACTTTTGCTTATATTCTTCCACAGTATATCCTCGATTCCAACGATCAGCATATTTAGCCACCAGTGATAAAATGCTTTCACTGCCTCCGCCAATTGTTATTGGAGGATATGGTTTCTGAACCGGTTTCGGTTCACAAACTGTTTCAAAAATCTGATAGTATTTGCCTTGATAACTTGGCTTCTCCTCTGTCCAAAGTTTCTTTATGATTTCGATGGCTTCACTTAATTGTTCAATTCTATCTTTAAATTTTGGAAATGGAAAACCATAAGCATCAAATTCCTGTTTTAAATAGCATGAACCAATACCAAATTCTAATCTTCCCTCTGAGATTACATCAATAGTTGCAGTAATTTTAGCAAGTAATGCTGGATTTCTCCACGCATAACATAAAACCAGGGTTCCCAATCTTATTTTTTTAGTTATGGCTGCTATCGCTGTTAAGGTTGATAAGCATTCTAATCTGAAACCGCCTCTGGTAAGATGATCGGCTAACCATATTGTTCCATACCCTGATTTTTCACTTTCCAAAGCTAGCTCTTTAAACGCTGGCCAGCTTCCAGTTGATATGTGTTTTGCGCTCAATAAAACGTTGATTTCTATATCGCTCATCTTTGATCACTCATTCGTTCTGTTATTGAAATATACTGTTGTACAACATTAAAGATTTAAAGATAAATGGTCTGTTAGATTTTCCGATGAGACAATCTTTTAATTCTTGGTCTTGTCACGTTAAAATGCTAGAAAGTTACCCGGATTGTCGATAAAGATTTTATTTATCAATTTTTCATCCCACCCTTGAGCGGTTAATCGTGGAATAAACTTTTTTATCAAATATTCAAATCCTGGGCCTCCCCCATACGATTTAAGATAGGATCTTCGTCCCATGTCTGCTGATATGAGTATTTGATCTTCAAAACCTGCTTCAACCAGTTTGTTTAGTATCTTGATTCGAGCACTTTCAGAGTAATATTTTATCTTTGAGGGGCCATCATACCTAATGAATGCACCTCGTTCCACTATTCTTGTGTGATACCAAAAATCTAAATTTCTATCCATGTGGCCAATAGCGACCTTGCCAAGATCAACGCCTTCGTTCTCTAATATATCCAATTGTTCAAGCGCCATCGTTCCCAAATCAGTATGGGTCTCTACTGGCGCATTTGTCTCTAAATGTGCCCTTGCCACTGCTTTTATTGCTTTTTCTTCCTGAGGCAGTATCTTGTTGTAGCTTGTGCCTACTTTGATCACACCTGCTTTGGAATCTGTGTTTTCTATACCTTCTGTCACATCTTTTATTAAAAGAGAAACCAGTTCCTTCAGGCCTTGACTGTACACAGATTCAGACCATTCATCATAGTAATCTCCACGGTTAAACCCAGTAATCGCAATGATGTTCACTTTAACCTGATGCGCAATCTTCAGAAGAGCATTGATATCTCTTCCGTAATCAATAGTTGTAGCGTCGACTAAGGTGTTTCCACCTGCGGCTTTGAATATTTTAAGCTCTTCAACTGCTTTAACCACGCTATCCAAGAAGTAATCTGGATCTAACTTAATTCGCCAGATTGGTGGACGGGTGATGAGGTGCTCATGAACATAAGTTAAGCCAATTTCTGTTTTCTTCACAGGACCAAGTACCGTTTGAACTTTCATTCCTTCCACTTTACAAAAAGATTGTTTCTTCCCCCGTTGTTAGAACTGGAATTTTTTCTCTTTTAATGATGGAATGAGTTCTTCGAGAGGAGTGGCTTTCAATCTACGTAAGAAGATGGCTAAACCTTCAACCATTCCATTCACAAGCTTCTCACCGGATTCTCTACTTGCCTCAGTTGGATCTCCCCAAACTCCTGAATTTGTCCATTCTTTAATCCGGATCGGTACTCCAGCCGAAGCCCTCACAGAACCAGTAGATCCTTCTCTCCCAAAAACATCAAAATACTCTGGCGCAGGCATCTCCGGAATCTCTTTTAATCTTTTGTCAAACTTTGCATCTTCTCCAAGGTAGAGATACATTGACAGTTCTCCAAAACCTGAGTGATACTCCTTTTTACTTGGAATCTCTATTCCAGCAGTTTTTGCCAAAGCTCCAGCTCTAGTGTCAATTACAAACGCGTCGGTCTCTATCTTCAGAATGTATCTCGCTGAACGCACCACTCCCTTATTTCCTCCATGACCTTGAAGAAGAACAATCTTCCTAAACCCATGATGAATCAGACTTTTACAGACCTGAACAATGACGTCAATCAAAGTGTTCTCTTTGAGTGTTATGGTGCCCGGGAAATCCATATGAAGCCAAGAAAAACCAGTCCAGATCGGCGGAAGAAGAACTGGTTTAACATCATCTGCAACAACCTCGCACGCCCTCTTAGCCACCTCATAACAGTTAAAAGTATCAGTATCCAAGGGTAAAGCAGGTCCATGCTGTTCAATCGCCCCCACACACAAAACAGCTATATCGGACTCTTTAAGCTGCTCAGCAACTTCATATGTGGTCATTTTAGCCAATAAAATCTTATTTTTCAAAACTTATTCATCCCTGATATCTCATTATTGCTAAATAAATTCAGTTATAAAATCTTTCGAAAAATCGAGTGGGTGATGTTTTTTTCATTCAATTGAAACGTCATTTTTCTGGAGGGAATAAGTATTTACTTGCACCTTGAAACTTTTCCATTCTTGGATTTCTGTCTGGGTTTAGACCTTTTTCCAAAGCAATGTAATAAGCGAGGAGTTGAATTGGGATAATGTATAGCATTGGAGACAAAAATTCGTTCATGTTCTCTTCGACACCAATAGAGTCTTTTGAAAGCTTTAAAATCGAATCGCCTTTCCTAGCTAAGCAGAGGGTGTGAGAACCAATAATGTTTACAGCTTGTAAAATTTCACCTGAACGATTATAACTCCTACCCGGGGGTGCTAAGACCAAAACAACGGAGTCTTTGTCTAGAACCAATTGCGGGCCATGAGCTATCTCTTCAATTTCGATAGCTTCTGCATTCACCAATCCTGCTTCTTTGAGTTTCAAGACACCTTCTTGAGCTGTCGCCCAGTTTGCGCCCCCACCAACCACATAAAACCTCTTTGTCAAAAACTTTTTTGCTAAATGTTTCCTCGCTTCTTCACTACTAACAATTGTGGCTGCAGCCATTTTTGATAACTCTTTCAGTTCATTGAAATATTTATCGACATTCTGTCCTTTTCTCTTAGCAATCATAAGTGCGATTAAAGATAATCGAAATACGCTGCCTATCCAACTCCTAGTTTTAGGATAAGTTGGTTCCTCGCCTCCTACCCCCATACTCACTTCGTCAACCACCTTCGTAATAGGTGAACCTTCAACATCGGTGACACCTATTATGAGAGGATTCTTAGACCGAAGACTCTCCACAATTTCTAATGCAATTTTTGTTCTTCCACGATGCGTTATAACAAATACCGCTGTCTTTGAATTGATGTCTGGTGGTGGATAGTTGATTATTTCAAATGATGGTAAAGGAGAGGCAGGTATCTGAGTCTCTTCATTGAAAACGTAGCTGGCTACGAAACCAGCACAATACGATGTAACACATTCGGTCAGGTATATTCTATCAATTTTTCTCTCCAATATTTTTTGGGCAATTTTATCTGCTCTCTTGAAAATTTCTTGTTTTGCCAGTTTCTCAAGTATCTGCGGAGTTTCCATAATCATGTCATACATAAAGTATGGATGTGCATTTCTTTCTTCATTATTCCTCTTCATCATTTTTTTATCCTAAATTGAATAATTACAAATTATACTTTTGAAGGTGAAAAAAAAATCTATGTTTCCAATTATTAAATATATCTTGATGAAATATTCTATTTTAATAATGATTTGACTGAGATTTCCACTTACAATAAAGAGGGATCAGATATGAGAAAAGAAGAAAATTTAAAAAAAATGATTGAGTGCGGAGTTGTACCTGTGCTCAGGGTGAAAAGCTCTGATGAAGCTGTCAAGATAGCAGACGTAATGGTTGATTCAGGTATTAATAACATCGAAGTCTCTTTGGTCACTCCAGATGCTATTGAGGCTATAAGTGAGATTTCAAAAAACTATGAAGATAAAATCATCACGGGCGCAGGCACAGTTCTTGATTCTGAAAGCACTCGAACTGCAATACTTGCAGGCGCTGATTATATAGTTTCACCAACAATCAATGATGGCATGATTAAGACTTGTAAAAGATATAACAAGATCTGTATTCCAGGAGCGTTTACTCCCACCGAGATATTGAAAGCGTGGGAATTAGGAGCAGATCTTGTTAAGGTTTTCCCAGCCAGACTTGGTAGCGCTCAATACTTCAAAGATGTATTGGCTCCACTACCACAAGTGAGGTTGATGGCGGCAGGGGGGGTTAACCTTGAAAATGCGGGTGAGTTCATTAAAGCAGGGGCTTCTGTTGTTGCTGTCGGTAGCTCTCTAATTGACAAAAAAGCAGTTGCAGAAAGAAAATGGGAAATAATCAAAGAAAACGCACGTAAGATCCTGAAGGCTGTGAGTGAAGCAAGAAAAGCAAAAAATTAACCACTATTACTCTGAACGTTTGTGACTTGGTGTAAAGGTTTTTCGCCTTGCAAAATATTCATTAAGTTTACAGCTGCAGACATCCCCATCTTTCGAATGGCTTTTTGAGTATATGCCCCAATGTGAGGTGTCAAAAGAACATTATCAAGTTTTAAAAGTGGACTGTTTACCGGAGGCTCATCTTTATAAACATCCAATGCTGCACCCGCAATCCGTTTTTCACTCAGAACCTTATACAGAGCATCTTCATCAACTACTTCGCCACGAGACGTATTGATCAGATAAGCAGTCTTCTTCATCTGATTCAGCTCCTCTTCACCGATGAGATGTCTTGTCTCTCTTGTCAAAGGCACATGAATTGTAAGAAAATCTGAATTCCTTAAAACCTTTTGAAGCGTAATATAGGAGAAACAATAATGCGCCGCGAATATCTCATCCTCAAAAATATCATGCGCGAATATTTTCATATCAAAACCTTTAGCTCGCTTAATGACAGCTTTCCCAGCTCTACCCGTACCGATAACTCCGAGATTTTTTTCACAAATCTCTGTACCAATAATTCTTTTCCATTTGCCTCTTCTCACTTCTTGATTCCCAACACATATTTTTCTGGTAAGTGCAATCATCAAACCAAAGACCAGATCAGCTACAGCGTTAAAATTTGCATCTGGAACGTTAGTTACAATAATGCCTTTTTGGGAAGCAAAATTTAAGTCAATGTTATCAACACCTGCTCCGTGCTTTGAAATAACCTTCAACTTCTTGGCACTGCTGATTACTTTCTCAGTTAACTTCTCGTTTCCAACAATTATACCATCTACATCTGCAACCAGGTTAACCAGCTCACCCTCCTGTAAAGAACGACCCACTACTGAACCAAACGCTATTTTGCATCCATTTTTCTCCAGCATTTTGACTGGTCGTTTGAAAATTCGACCAAAAGAACACGAGAGTACCAAAACCTTAAACTCGTTCATAATATCCCCTGAAACCTGCAAGAGATTGATTTAAAGTAATATAATTTAAGAACTGTCTTACAACAGAGAGATTTAACATAAAAGGCTTAGTTAAAAGACTACGTTGTTGTTCCAGTTGGCCATCTATCTAGCATCTTTATTCTAGAAGTTCCAACATTGATTTAACAAAGACTGGAAGATCTCTCGGGTGCTGAGAGGTTACAAGATTTCCGTCAACGACTACCTGTTTATCTTCAAACACTGCTCCAGCATTCTTAACGTCTGTCACAATGGCCTTGTAACAAGTAGCTTTTCTACCTCTAAGTACGTCAGCTTCTATCAAGAGCTGCGGGCCATGACATATTGCGCCAACCACTTTACCGGTGTCAAACGCATCCTTCACTATTTTGACTAAAGCTGGATCCTGCCGCATCTTGTCAGGAGCGTGCCCACCCACAATCACAAACGCTTCATAGTCATCAACCTTAACATCATTAGGACCCACATCAGTTTCCCAAGGCATCCCGTGTAAGCCGATATAAGTGGTCTTTGCACTTGACCCTACTACTTCAACACCATAACCATCTTCTTGAAACCTATAATAAGGGTAGATTAACTCACGATCCTCAAAGCTTTTTCCAATCAAGATTAAGACTTTTTTCATATCAATCATTTCCCAATAAATAACTCGCACGAATGGTACAAAACTTCGTGTTCTTTCTATTCACTATCCATGACAATATAATATTTTTCTGTTCTTGATTCTGGTAACTCGAAGGAATTTCGCAAATAATAGTTTTCAGATTTAACAAATAATTTCAAAATTTGATTAATCAGTCATTTAGTTAAATTATCCATCATAATTTTCAAGTTTATATAAGTCATTCTATAAGGGAAATCTTCATTCTTCATTGTGGACATGATTGGCAATTGACGTCAGTAATAGTAAGTGAGTATGACAATGTGGTTGCTAACTTTTCGGACTTAACTGCGAAAATAGGCTTTAAACCAGAGAAGACTGAAATGACATTAATTAAGCCTAACGTCTGCGGGATGTATCACCCCTCACTGCAACTTATGTCAGCCGTAATTGAGTTCACATCTTCTAAAACTGAGTCCGTAGTAATAGGTGAAACACAAAGTATGTTGCATACTCCGCAAGAACAATACGAGAGATTGAGATACACCCATCTTTTGGAGCAGTTTCCTGGTAAGTTGAGAATGGTTGATCTTTCAGAGGATGAACTTGTTAAGATTCCTGTTCCCAATCCTCGCGTATTAGATGAGTTGAAGCTTCCTAGGATGGTTGTTGACTCCGACATGTTGATCAACGTTCCCAAGATTGGCAGTCATCCTATAACGACGATAACAGGTGCCTTGAAGAATCTTTTCGGTCTGCTTCCTGAGAGAAGGAAATCGAGCACCTATCACCATTTAGGAATGGATAACGTCATCGCAGACATATCCAGAGTTGTAAAGCCTGAATTGAATGTTTTAGAAGCCAAATCAAACATTGTGTTAGGTGTCGATCCTTTAACAGTAGATATTGTAGGTTGTAGGTTCGTAGGATACGATCCCCTCGAAGTGGATCACTTCAAATTAATAGCAAAAGAGAGGGGCTTTGAGATCGAAGATTTCATAGAAAAAATTAAAGTTCTAGATTTTTAGATATTTATTGTAGAATTTGAGTACCCTCTTCCAAGCATCTTTAGCAGCCTCAGGTCCATATCTTTCTCCAGTATCGTTGAAGAACGCGTGAGGAGCACCTTGATAGACTTTGATGTCAAACAGTTTTCCATACTTTGTGGAAAACTGGCCTGCGCCACGGCAAGCCAGCAACCCACCTATAGTTGAGCAGTAAAATGATTGAGGTATGTGGCCACACGTGAAGCCTTCATCATTGAGCTCTTTCTCGAAGCTTTCTAAACTTTAATACCGCTCAGTATTGATATGGCTCTGCTAGTCCTCTCTTTTTTAAATCTCTATGCGAAAAAAGAATTTCTTCTATTATTCTCTGATGAGGTTCTAGTATTGAAGTTCTTTATCGACTTGATTAATCGGTGTTTCTCCCTTTGCGATACGACGGATGTTCTCTGCAATAATGTGAAGACTTGCCTTTGAGGACGAGTCTGAAGAGCTAATGTTGTGAGGAGTTGTGATTACGTTATCCAGTTTCCAGATTGGGTATTTAGATGGTGGATCTCCTTGAGGGTTCCATTCTGGGTTCCACCAATGTGGTGTCCACCAGACATCGAAAGCAGCCCCAGCAATCCATCCTTCTTTCAATGCCTTATACATCGGTTCTTCCTGTATGATTGCGGCTCGAGCTACATTGATAATGAAGGCTGTTTTCTTCATTAAACGGAGTTCATGTTCACCAATCAGACCTCTTGTTTCAGGTGTCAAAGGCACCATCAATATGACGAAATCCGATTCACGTAAAAGGTGATCAAGGTCTTTGGGCCCTCCTAGAAATTCAAGATCAAGCTGATTCTTTAATGACTCTGATGGGTGTCTTTTAATTGCGAGAATTTTCATCTCAAAAGCCTTCAGGAGCCTAGCCACCTCCTTCCCGATATGTCCTAATCCAACTATTCCCGCTTTCTTACCTCTGAGTTCTACGCCCCGCTCACTTCCCTTTTTTCCAAGTTGAAACTCTTTATGTCTTTGAACGATCCGCTTAGCCAATGCCAAAACGAAAGCAACAGCTCCCTCTGCTAATGGTAACGGATTCGCGCCTGAAGTATTTGCCACGATAACCTCTTCGCCCAAAGCGCTAAAAGGAATAGCGTCAACTCCAGCCCCTGTCTTTTGAACAAGTTTGAGTCGCTTTGCAGCTTGGACGATCTTCGGGGAAAGACGGACACATATGATGACTTCGACATCTTTAGCAAGACATATCAGCTCTTCTTCTGACTCTTTTTCCGGAGTTATAATTTCTATATTCTTGGGTATCATGTTCCTTAATTCTGAAATCCTTCTAGCTAAGCTAGGAGAAGTAATTAACACCTTCAAAGGTTTTCGCTTACTAATTTGTAAATTTTAAAAATGAAATATCTTTTCATGACGTTCAAAATCGGTTATGTATTCAGAATTATTCTCTGTTCACTGAGTTTATCTTATTGCTTGAAGTACTTTGCTCCTTGAACTCTCAAAAGAATCAGTTGATTTTAAGGAACTCCTTGAGTTCTTTTTCACTTAATCCCGTTCCATGAATTCCATTCAATCGTCTCGACACTTTTTCTGCTTCAAAGAGAATTACTGTAGGAACAACCTCTATACAATATTCCTCCCAAAGAGGATTAATCTGATCATCGATTTTCACGTGTATAAATTCATCATGATCTTTTTTATCAGCGCACTCTTCAAAAATTGGCAGAAAACTTATACAAAAAGGACACCATGAAGCATAGAAAAGAGCATAGGTTCTCTTATTATGTTTAATGACGCTATCAATATTGTGTTTGTTATCAACCTCTAACATGAAACACCCGCTCGCTGGCACAATCCTCAACTATTGGTTCTTAAATAAATTCCAAATTCATATTTTTACCTATTTATAGCATTCTTTAGAGTATATGTTTACAATTCATTGATAATTCACTAGGATCATTTGTGAGATTAGTTGCTTTTATCTGTTAGATCTTAATGCTTATCTCTCGCAATCGCGCGCGCTCTGATTAGGGCTGACGGGAACCCTCAGAGTGACTACGTTTTTTTAAATTATTCGTGATTTTTTTCTTATGGGGGATAAATACTATGGTGTAACTCTTGTTTATCTATATCTGAATATTTTAATTTGTTATTAATCTAGCTTACATAAAATTTATGAATTTAAACAAATAATTGATTTTTGAGGGAGACCATCTGAATTACAATCCTAGAGCATTTTTGATACTTGTTATTTTGATGACTGGTTTTTTTATTATATCACCTTTTATGATCGACAATCCTCCATTGTGTAAAGCGTCTGAATCAGCTTCTTTGCTAATTATTTCTCATGAGGATTTTCTAGATGAGCTCCTACCTTTGGTTGAATGGAAAAATCGAACAGGGATTCCAACAGCACTTGTTAGCTGGCAAGATCTTGATTCAGATTATAGTGGTTTTGATGTTCCTGAAAGAATAAAGAGAGGAATAGCAGATTTTGAAGATCGTTTGGGTATTCAGTATGTGATGCTGGTTGGCGACGCTCACATTGTTCCTGTCAGATATCAGATAACTGATAGATCAGAAAGTCATGGCACCGGGGGATCAATACTCGCAGTTGGAGCCTATTATGGAAGCGATCTTTACTACGCTGATTTGTATGATGAAAGTGGAAACTTTGATTCTTGGGATTTTGATGGAGATGATTACTTTGGTGAATTATGGGGTGAATATTTTCAAGATCGTATTAATCAAGATAGAATAGATATGATTCCAGATGTGGCAGTAGGTAGAGTCCCTGCTTCGAATGAAGATGAAGTCACCAATTACGTGGATAAAGTTCTCCATTACGAATTTTCACTTATTTCGGACACAGAAACATGGATAAGCAACATCCTTTTTGAAATTACAGCCGATGAATTTCCTGCCTTTTATACTGCAAAAGAAAACACAATTGTTGATTATACTGGCATTACCTTTCTTCACAATAAACCAACACCGACTTTCTGGAGAATGTATAGTCCAGAAGTAAGCAGTACGACTGATTATCTGCCTGATGTAACAACAATAATTAATTTAATGAATAACGAAGGTGTAGGGCTCTTTAATTTCGGTGGACATGGAGGACAAGCAGATGAAATGACGGAACAACAGTATTGGTGTACGATGAGTGGAGGACTCGGTACATGGGATTTCCAATTCTTAACTACTCAGAGATACTCGATAGTTTTTAGCACTGGGTGTGGAAATGGAAGATTCACTGTTGAACCACCATATGATGCATATCTGGATGAATTTGGAGGAAATCATCCTGGAACAGACAACGGAGAAATCTTCTCTACTTCAAGCTATCCACCAAGACCAGACCCCCTTCAACCAATTATTCCTCCAGGAGGTTTGAGCGAAGTTGATTCGTTTGGTGAGTGGGGTCTTGTTCATACCGAATTTCGAGCAGGCACTACAATAGTTGACATTAGTAATAGAGGATTCATAGCATTTATTGGGTGCACCACTGGAGCTCAGGATCCTATAGGTGAACTAGATGAGTATTTCTTGCAGGCTTTTTTCAGCTGGCATGGTGTTGAGAAGAGGCTTGGCGATGTGTGGAATTATGCAATTGAAATGTATTGTGATGAGAACGGCTATGGGCGAGGCGAATATAGTGAAACAGCTGGAAGCTGGGTTGATGTAGCTGCTTATCATATGCCTATAAAAGTGAATTTGTTCGGTGATCCTAGTCTAAGGGTTGGAGGTCTTCCTCACTATCCACCAACTCTACTGGTAGTTCTCGGATCTCCAGATCCAATTCCAGAAGGAATGACTTTCCATTTTTCACCGTACACATCATATTCGGATATTGAAGAAAATGGACCCCTGTACAGGATTGATTGGGACGGAGATGGTTTATGGGATACTGACTGGGGTGGAGATGATTATAGATACAATGATGATTTTGAAGGAAATGCTAGAATCCAAGCTTCAGACGGAGAATATTTCAGCGAAGTTGTAGAGGTCTCCCTAAGTGTTAACAATGTTGATCCAGAGCCAACTATTACCCCTCCGGTAGTTGATATTGAGGAAGATTTGAGTTATTCTTATACATTTAATCCTGGAGATCCAGGGGCTGATGAGTGGGATTATACTATTGACTTTGGTGATGGTACAATTATAACAGAACACTCTGATTCTGCTGTTAGTGTTAGTCATGAATATGATTCAGCTGGTGAGTACACGATTCAAGTGACTGTTGTGGATGATGATGGTGGAACCGGAACTGCTTCTGAAACTGTGACAGTAGTATCTAGAGGCAGAACGTATGATTTTTGGAGATTGATATCGGAGCTAGGTGGAGGAAGCGAC
>JAUVYS010000168.1 GCA_030602965.1 Candidatus Bathyarchaeota archaeon
GATCAACAAGGATTTCTACTTTTTTTTCATCAAGTCTTGAATCTGCTCCTGTCAGATTACTAGTCCCTGTTTTTATCACTAAACGGTTTATTTTCTTCAATGATCCTCTGGACAAATCAAAAATCTCGCGTGGTCAATTATATATTTATGAAAGATCTTGAAAGAAGTTATTCTAATTTAAATTTTCTAATCAACTTTTCTTTTTTACCAATGAACTTAAGGTAGATTGATGCTTCTTCGTCTTTCATTCTTATTATTAAGTAACTTTGACCTGGCATCCCTCTTAGTCTTGGTGATCCAACTGTTCCGGCATGGATAATGAGCATGCTCTCTACATGCCATGTCCATGAAACGTGGCGATGTCCACAGAAAGTTATTTTTACATTATCTTCAATTAACATGCTTAAGACATCACCAGCATCTGTCAATATGTCCCTCTCACGACCAGAATTTGGTACCGGAACTAAGTGGTGATGTAGTGAGAATAGACGGATCTTTTCTTTTGGAGCTTTTGATAATACTTCATGTAGATGATCTTGAAACACTCTTCCAATATGTCCTGCATCTATATCAGGTTGAGTACTATCTATTCCGACTAGAAAGATTTGATCATCCTCATATTGTATCATTCTTTCTCCAAATAATTTTTCAAAGGTATTATATCCTAGATTGTGAGCGTCATGGTTGCCCATAATGACTATTGGTTTCTGCTCGAAACCATCTATCAATTCTCTTGCTTCTTCAAACTCTTTGTATAGACCTCTCCACGTTAAATCACCTGTGATTAATGCAAGATTGGGGGAGAGTATGTTTACCTCTGCTATACACTTTAATACTTGATCTCTTCGAAAACCTTTTTCACCTACATGAATATCTGAAAGGTGAACTATGGTATAAGCTTCTTCCATTCTATCGACCTGTTATCAAAGTGATTAAACCATTTCAACTATTTAATAAAGACTACTTGTTATTCCTGAATAAAAGCCACTCCAACTTTTTACATAAATCATTTTATATTTTCTATTATTATTCTTAAGAATTGGTTAACGGTGTTTTGAATGACTACTGAACCAACAAAAAAGAAGCCCACTCCTGAAGAAATTGAAAAAGCTAAAAAATGGCCCATGTGGGAGAAAGAAGAAAGCGTATTTGACTGGTATTATGATAAAGAAGAAACTTTCTACGTTCTTGAAGGAGAGGTCACTGTGACATGGGATGGAGAACAGATATCTTTTGGAGTCGATGATCTTGTTACTTTCCCTAAAGGACTAAAGTGTACTTGGCACATTAAGAAAAAAATTCGAAAACATTACACATTTAATTGAATCTGCTGTTAATATTTCTTAATGGTTTTTTCTAGAATAGTCATGTTTATCTTTTTAGAACCAAAGACATAAAGTTCTGGCCTTCTACAAGCCCATAGGAACCACTTTTAACGGATAATTCGTCAAATCGTTTTACATTATCAGCTTCTTTCTCAGTCGTATCGTGGATTGCGAATGGAATTGGGTCAGTCGTGTGTGTTCGTAATTTTATTGGTGTAAAATGATCCGTGACAATTGAGATCACATAATCCTCTTTTATGTTTTTAAGGATTCTACCGATGAGTCTTCTGTCAAGATCCTCAATCGTCTTAACCTTCAATTCGAAATCTCCCTCATGTCCAGCTTCATCTGGAGCTTCAACATGCACATAAACCAGATCGTGGTAATTCAAGCTATTCAAAGCATAATCAGCTTTACCCTCGTAATTTGTGTCATACAAACCTGTTGCGCCTGGAACATCTATGATGTCCATCCCGGCAAAGTGACCGATGCCTTTGATTAGATCGATGGCTGAAATGACTGCACCTTGAATCCTATATTTCTCCCACAAGGTGGGCATGTTTGGCTTTCGACCTGCTCCCCAGAACCATATCATGTTTGCAACAGCTTCGCCATTTTTCAATCTTTTTTGATTGATTTTATGATTTGTCAATATCTTCTTTGAATTGATGATTATGTCATTCAAGAGGGTTGCTGTTGCTTTTCCCTCCTTGCTAAGAGGTCTAACTAATATGTCTGAGATCAGAGATCCCATCACATCATGGGGTGGATAACATTTAATCTGTGTTGAATGTTTTTTTCCTCGTAAAACAAGTGTGTGTCTATAACTTACACCATTGTAAAATTTTATCTCACCTTGAACACCAAACTCATCATTCACGAGTTCTATCAACTCTTTTGCTTCAAGACTATTAATATGTCCAGCTGAATAATCTTTTAAGATTCCTGTCTCCTCGGTAATTAGGTTGCAACGTATTGCTATATCATCTTCATCTAACTTCACTCCAAGACTTGTGGCTTCAAGGGGACCTCTGCTTATATTGAGTTGTCTAGGATCATAGCCTAAAAGCGAAAGATTTGCTGTATCCGAGCCTTTTGGCATTCCATCAGGTATTGTCTTTAGTAGTCCACATTTACCTCGCTCCGCTATGAGATCCATGTTAGGATGATAGGCTACTTGCAACGGTGTCTTCCCATGGAACTCTTCAACAGGAAAATCACCCATACCATCCCCTACGATTATCAAGTACTTCATAACATCACCAGAATGTCCAAGTTATCAACTAAGGAGTCGAATATGTCCTCTTATTTTTGCAATGTTTAGAATGTCGCCAAGAAGTGCACTTGCTGTTTCTACGCCTCCGGCACCATGACCAATTAATGTTATCTCTCCGGCAAGATCTGTTTCAAAAGTTAAGACATTTAATGTACCCCCCACAGCTAATGGTGAAGATTTTTCAACCAGTCGTGGAGCTACCTCAAGATTACCGTTCTCAAATGAAGCCACATGTTTAATTAGAAAGCCATCAAAATTTGCCAGTTCAATCGCTTCAGGTGTAATGTGACTTATTCCCTCCCTATGCACATCGTTCAGTTTCACATCATTGCCCATTATAGAGTTGGCCAGAATCACTAGTTTACTAGCTGCATCTATGCCTTCCACATCATAGCTAGCATTTGCTTCCGCAATACCCATTTGCTGTGCTTCTTTCAACGCCATCTCAAATGAGACG
>JAUVYS010000175.1 GCA_030602965.1 Candidatus Bathyarchaeota archaeon
GATAACAAGAGGGACAAGCCTTGAGCTTGAATCACTTTCTTAAACCTAACAGTAAGAACAAGTTCTGCAAGTTGAAGAATCTAAGGAACGAAAGCGATGTAGAGCAGTTCTTTTTAATAAATTTACTTAAGGACTTGGGGTATACCGAAGATTACATAGAAACAAAGCGATCTATCTCTGAAAGAACAATAGGAAAAGGCAAGACAAGAAGGAGCTATAAACCGGATTATGTAGTCTATCTAGACAAAGAGCATAAACAACCAGTATTAATTATTGATGCAAAAGCCCCTAGTAAAGATGCAGAAGAAGGGCTTTCAGATTCGCAACTTTATGTTTCCATTATCAGAAGAAAGCTTGATTCCCCAAAACCTGACCAGTATTGCATAGGCACAAATGGTGTGCGGTTAATTGTAAAACACTATGATAGTGACAAAACAGAGCACGAGCTTCTTTTCACTGATTTTCAAGATAATAACCCAAAATATAGATCACTTAAGGAAAAACTTTCACACAAAACTTTAGCGATACGACCTAAGTTTAAGATAGAACTATTTGAATATAAGAAACCAGAAATTATGGATATTGTGGGTATTTTTGAAGCATGTCATAATTTGATTAGGAGAACTGAGAAGAGAAGCCCATCTTCTGCCTTTTATGAATTTGCTAAAGTAATGTTCGTCAAGCTAAACGAAGATAAAAGACTTAGAGCAAAAGAAGAACTAAAGAAGAAAATAGAGGCTGGAGAACCTCTACCAGAAGACGAAATTATCTTCAGTATCCCTTGGATCAAAAGAGAAGAACGTACGGATGCCAATCCGGTAGATTCTATTCTTTTCAAGAACTTGAGGGATTACTTAGAACATGAGATTGCTTATAGGAGAAAGAAACGTATTTTCGACAAGGATGAGAAAATAGACTTGGAACCATCAACCATAAAAGAGGTCGTCAAACTCCTTGAACACTACGATCTCTTTGGGATTGATGAAGACCTTAATGGGAAGCTCTTTGAAACTTTCTTGAGTGCAACTATTAGAGGCAAGGAGTTAGGGCAGTTTTTCACTCCTCGTCGAGTAGTAGAAGTTATGACTGAATTGGCTGATCTAAGGGTAGAGAAAAAGCATATTGACAATGTATTAGACGCATGTTGTGGCACTGGGGGTTTCCTCATAGAAGCCATGGCTGATATGAGTGAAAAAGTGGATAAGAACCTAAGTTTAAGCGATCTTGAAAAAACTAGAATGATAGATTTCATAAGGAATGAATGCCTTTATGGTATTGATGCTGGCAAAAGTCCCCCTATTGCCAGAATTGCAAGAATAAACATGTTTCTTCATGGTGATGGCGGAAGTAGAATATACTTCGCAGACTCGCTTGATAAAGAACTAATAATCGAGGCTGGAATCGATGATGAGTTAAGAAGGGAGCGAGAAGAACTTAAGGTCAAGCTAATAGATGAGGAGCTTAAATTTGATGTTGTTTTAACCAATCCCCCTTTTGCTATGAAATATGAGCAGAAAAACCCAAAGGAAAGGCGAATACTCGAAAAATATGTTTTGGCTTACAAAGAAAAGGGCAAAACAAAGGAGTTACGATCTTCCTTAGGATCGAATGTTATGTTCCTTGAAAGGTATTATGAACTTTTGAAGCCTCATGGTAAGCTTTTGATTATTATAGATGAAAGTATTCTTAATACACAATCGAAAAAGCCGATCCGAGATTTCATTGAAAGTAAGTTCCTAATAAAGGCTGTAATTTCTTTACCACGGAACACTTTTGTCAACGCAGAAAGTGCCATGAAGACATCCATTCTTTATCTGGTAAAGAAAGAAGCAGAGGATGAAGAACAACCGATTACCTTTATGGCGATAGTTAAGAATGTAGGTCATAATGATGTTGGACGTCCAACCCCAGACGAGAATGGGCTTCCTTTGATTCTTGAAGCGTTTAGAAAGTTTGAGAAGGGAGAAATACAACCTCAACCTATCCTTAGAGAAGGATACCTCGGAGTCACCTTTACAGAGAAACCTGCGACAAGCTATTTCTTGATTCAAAGAGGTAAATTTGAAAATACAACAAACAGAATGGATGTCCATTTCTTTGATCCAAAATATTATGAAGCCATCAATATTATCGACAAAATTGCTAGGAAAAAAGAGATAAAAGTATTATTCTTAGAGAAACTCTTGGCTGATTCTGAGACGAAGTTGACTGGAGGAGCCACACCTAGAGGAGCTGTTTATCCTGTTGAAGGTATACATTTCATAAGGGTTCAAAATGTTAAAAGAAAAAAGGTACATGTTGAAGGAACCAAACATATCGAAAGAAGAATCCATAATGGTTTGCTCAAACGCTCTAGGCTAAAACCATTAGATGTTCTTCTTACAATTACAGGCACTTATGGAGTCTCTGCTGTGGTTCCTCAAGGTTTGGAAGAAGCGAATATTAATCAACACATCGTAAAAATTGAAGTGGATCAAACTAAGATCGACCCATATTATCTTTCATACTTCTTAAATTGTGAATTGTGTAGACGCCAAACAGATCGAGCTGTAACTGGTGGAACTCGACCAGCCCTTGATTATCCATCAATCAGAGCATTGAAAATAGTTTATCCTGATGATGTTAACAAACAAAGAATAAT
The DNA here is from genome assembly GCA_030602965.1 of Candidatus Bathyarchaeota archaeon. GTDB lineage: Archaea > Thermoproteota > Bathyarchaeia > RBG-16-48-13 > JAGMEO01 > JAGMEO01. Next base: position 2,642 of record JAUVYS010000175.1, read on the forward strand.
TGCACAAAATGTAAGGGGTTCATTGAAGTCGATAGAAGAAAAGAAAAAAGAGTATGCTAGACTCAAAGAGAAAACTTATCTTTCCTTTGTAGAGATGCTAAAGGGATTGTGAATTAATCCGTCACTTGTAAGCCTCGGTTTGCAACAACCAAAAAGCCTCAAGCCTCAAAATACACCACACGTTCATATTAACGCACCAGAACCCTTTTTT
>JAUVYS010000056.1 GCA_030602965.1 Candidatus Bathyarchaeota archaeon
GAGTTTTCCATTGACAATTGATCATGTGAGAGTCATGTTCAATGTTGCAGACCTCAGAGAAAGAGTCGTCCTGAGCATGGCTACAGACTTAGGGCTGCGAATAAGTGACTTCATTAAACTTAGGAAAGGTGATTTGCCATCATTGGATCAAGAACCGCCAATCCCCTTTGACATAATGACAGGCAAAGAAGAAGTTGTTGCACATGGTTTTCTATCTCATGAGACGGTTGATCTCTTGAAGGTTTACTTGCCCACATTCGATAGAAAGAATGGCAATGTTTTCTTGTTTCCATCTAATGGTAAGAGTCACATTTCAGATGAATGGATGAACCGACTTCTTCGGAGACTTGGAGTCAAAGCCCAAATAGAATTGAGTGGTAAACGCCTGACATTCCATTGTTTCAGAAAGATGGTATTATCTGCAGCCATAGATTCAGGAATTGGCTTGACAGCAGGCAAAAAACTCTGTGGAAAAGCCATAGCAGGAAGTGACGACACTTACCTGACTACTGTCCACCTTAGAGAAAAGTTCATCCAACTGAAGAGGTTCTTAACCATAAAAGAACAGCCAAAAGTGGAAACTGAGAAAATTGAGTCTTTGAAGAGTGCAATCAACAGACTTCAAGAGGACCTAACTCAGCAAAAACTGATTACTGAAACCGTTTCTGAAGAAAACTTGGGCGTGAAACAGAGGATGATAAAGACTGAAGAGAAGCTCGCTGAATTGGAGAAGTTGATAAGACAAGCATTAGAACAAGCAGCCTAGGCGCGCTTCCTCTATTTCTTTATCGATTTAAGTTACTGCTGAAGAGCTAGAGGGACGCCTTTCCATAATGCGTGTTTGTCCCGTGCGCGCTAGATCTATCCCCAAGTTGTTTACGTTGAATGATAGTCTTCCAACAACCTTGTTCTGATCTTGTTTTTCCAAGGAAAGCAAAACATCACCAATCTCAATAATATGTTTTTCTTGCAGTGCTCTCCTAATTGTGATGAATAAGCGCAACACTCATTCGCGCGCCCGATCACGGGTCACTCCTTCTTCAGTCTCTCAAGCATAAAAATGGATTCTAAGTCCTTTATTTTCTCCTCGTAGACTTCTTTCGCCAAAGCTGCTCCTTCCGATAACCACTCATGAATTGCTTGTTCTGAATGACGTGGGAAGAATTTTTTCAGGATTTTCTCCTTTTCGGGGGTTGGTAAACGGAAGATTTTACTTGAGCGACTGAATGCCATGTAAACAATTATTGGCTTGAACCCGTGCTTTTCACTTAACTCTTCTATTATTTTCATGGCTTTCCTTTTCTCTTCTTCAGGATAATATTCAAAACTATGAATAATCAGGGTGGCAATATAATCTGAAGCATACATTTTTTCATAGATTTTCTTGGTTTTATACAATTTTTCAAAGTCAAGGATTTTCTTTCCGTAAATCTCCAAGATCTTTAGAACATTCTCTTTCTCAAACGGAAGCAACTCTGAAGCAATATATAATGGTGATTTTTCCTTGTAATCTTCTAAGATCTGCTTAATTGATCTTCTTTCATGCCAATCCTCGTCAAGTGATTCTTCAGGTGGAATAATTACCAAAGCAAAGTCTCTAGGGTTTTCCTCAAGAATAGACTCTTCCTCATCTTCTTGTTGTATTTCTTTTTGTTTCATAAGCTCTTTAATTGACTGGAAATGTTCCAAGATCAAATCTTTCCTTGTTGGATTTTGAGATTCCACTTCTTCAGGCAAGGCTTGAATCATCTTTGGCAAGACAACATTTAAATCCTCAAAAGATAAGCCATCAAAATCTGAGCCTGCACGGCTTCCTAAATAATATGGAATCAACTCCAGCATTAACTCACGAGCTACAAGAGGTGGTATCTTATTGCTAATATGCGGCATTATTTCTCGTTTTTTAAGTTCTTGCGATAAAATTCTGAAGGATTCAAACAGCATCAAGATGCGAGTTCCCAAGACTTGGAGAATACTTCGAATATTTGGATATTTTAAAGCAGATTTTGGCATGCCTAAAAGGTAAATTTGACAAAGACTCCACAGAGAACCTCCAAAATGGAGCTTTACAGTTTCGCCTTTTTGCCTTAATGTTTCTAGGTAATTGAAAATCCTGAATTCGTCAGGAACAACATTGAGGAAGTATAATCTTGAATTATCTTCATGCGTAATCAAATTCTGATTTTCTGCTTTTCTCAAAATACGAATTGTTGACGTCCTATACTTTTCATCTTTAACTTTGCCCTTCTTAACTAATCCTTTGTGTATTTGCGTAAAGATTAACGGATCCTCAGGATTAATCCATAAACTTACGAGAACGTCAACTACGCTTTGGCTTAGTTTTCTACTTCCACTTGCATTTCTACGAGTCATGTTTACACCTGTTACTTTAGTAACATTTTGTTACTTTTAAATTGTTCTAACGCATATTATAACAACAAACAGTGGTTCAAAATGCCCCATGAAGAAACACGCAAAATCATCAAAGTCGGAAACAGTTACGCAATTACAATACCGCGAGGTTGGCTGAGATACTTCAAGCTTAACGAAAAAGACAAGGTTAGAATCATCTCCAATTCAGTCATCATAATAGAGCCATTGAAGCGGACTCCAAAACAGGAGTGCATAAGCCATGAGTGATGCTCAAGTCAAACTGCAGAAGATTCGGCTGTTTCTTGAGATGCTTGAGCGAGAAATCAAGGCTTGCAAAATAATCTTGAGAGGAGAAAAAATGCAAAATGAGTAACAGCACGATAAAAGACAGGCATCACAGTGAAGCCGATCGATTTAGGTCTCAGAGCATACACGGACTACGATCACGTGTGCGTGGCTCTGTTTTTTGGAAGTTTATAGACTTTCCCAAACTGGAAAGGAGGTTGGAATGAATTGGATTTCATCAAGGAGCTCAGCGACTATATCACAGATCGAGTGCTAATATCTAGAGACTTGGTTGACCTTGGCTCAACCACTCCATTATTGGAGTGCATAGGAGGGAGAGGTGGCTGAAGACAGAAGTTGGAAAAATGCGTCTAAACCTATTTGGTCTCTGTGTTGGACCGTCAAGTTGGCTTATTAGTCGATATCGTAGACGCCGAAGGTCACAGATGCAAAAAGACCAGAAGAACAAGAGTGAACAGAAGGAGACTGAAAAGGTAGTCTGATTCGAAGAGAAGAGGAATTATGAGTAATAGAGATATTGAAGCACCTAGGAAAGAGAAGCTCAAGGTTCGACATGTTGCTACTATGCCTGTTGAAGGTGGAGTAGCTGAAAGTATAATCTACAATAAAATACCTGTATTTTTAATATATGATAAAGCGGGTTTTTCTATAATAGATAAAATAAAAACCCCTATAGAAATATTGAAACCTTTAACTAAAGAACGGTTTCCTTATAGACCTTATCAAATTCCTAAAGGGTATGATTTACACACTTTAAAAAACTTTAATCCGACTCTACAGCAAATAGTTGAGTTAATACGACAAGAGCTTGATACCTTTCTGGTTCTTGATGATAAATATAAAGTGTTAGTAATAATATCAATAATAGAGACCTATGTACAACATAAAATAGATATCACTTCTTATCTCTTTTTTAAAGGCGATGTCGAGAGTGGTAAAACCAGAGCATTGGAGCTTTTCTTACTTCTAGCTTTTAGACCTTTATTCAGTTCAAGTTTGCCTTATGCAGATGTCTATGAGTATATAGGGTATCACGAGGAAGGCACAGGAACTATACTAGAAGATGATGCTCATCAATTAAGTAAAAAAACCTCTCTTGAAAAATTAAAGATATATCGTTCGGGTTATAGGAGAGGTACAAATTGTCCGAGAATACTAGAGCCAACCAGCAAAGATAGAATGCAAAGGTTCTATAAAATATTCTGCTCTAAAATATTTGCTGGTTATTACTTACCCAGCGATGAAGGTTTCAGAGCTAGGTGCATACCTATAACTATGATTTGTGGTGATCCAGAAAAAAGTGCGATTAAGAAGGAAGATAGGATTAGAATGGACGGCATTAAATTCTGCTTACTTGCTTGGAGAATGAAGAACTATAATAAACCACTACCAGAAATTGATACAAAGATGACAGGTAGATTAAAAGAAATATGGGAGTCAAAACTGCAAATAGCAAAAGGATTAGAACAAAATGAATTGATGATTGATTTGGCTAGTGAATACAAACGGAATAAATTAGAGGAAAGACGAGACTCATTAAACGGACATATAGTTAAAACTGTATTTGACCTCAATAAAGAGTTCAGAGGAAAAGAAATACCATTTTCTAGTATATGGAGCACTTTGCTTTCAAAGTTATGTACGATACATTGGACAGAAGCAACCACAAAAATAGCTAGTGAGGTATTAGGATATGATATTTCTAAGAGGATGATAGGGCTTAAACTTGCTACTGTTCTTGATGGGAAGAAGCATTTAAGACGTAAAGCTGGTAGAACTTGGACATTCAGGGATGAATATTTAGAGAGATTGATTAAAAAATATGGTTTTACTGTGAACGATGTAAACGATGTGAACGATGTAAACTAAGTAACGATGTAAACGATGTGAGAGATGAAAAATAATAAGAATTTTAATAATTTAAAGGACAAAAAAACCATGAACATATTCATTTACATCGTTATATCCGTTACAACATTTACATCATTTACAACGTTTACGCTTCACAGATAACTATCTGGTGAAAAGAATGATTGGAATTTCATATGTTACAGTTTTTAGGTTTCACCTATTTTCCTGTACCAGTTCCCTCCGTGCCCATTCTAGAACCTCCTTCAACTCTAGAATTCATTGATATGGATGTGGTCATCCTCTAAATCATGACTCAAGTCATCAGAGAACTAAATATTCCCCTTGGAATAGTAGTGAGCAGGGCTGAAATAGGTTATTGGAAGGCATATGATTATTGTGAGAAGGAGAAGATTACAGTTCTGCTTGAAACTCCCTTTGATAAAAAAAATCGTAGAGCCCTATTCCAATGGAATAACCTTCACTGTCTAGATGTCCAAGTGGAAAAAAAGCTTCGTCAGGCAGCATCTTAGAATCTAGAAGTATTATCCTCTGATTCTTAAAATTCATCTTAAGATCTTATCTTAATATCTCTGGAAACCATCTGGATATCTCTGAAAGTTATCTGGTTATCTCCAAATATCTCATCTGGATATCTCCATATCTTTGTCAAACCATCTTGATATCTTTTAAATCGTCTTAATATCTCTAAAAGTTATCTCAATATCTCGGAATATCTCGCTTGGATATCTGAATATCTATATATCTTTCTGAATATCTTGATATCTATTGAACCATCGGGATATCTTTTATTGAATTATTTCGTCTGGTTATTTCAGATATATCACATCTCATCTCAGAATTAAATAGAAACTTAGGATTCGCCAGAACCATCTCAGAATCTAGAGATATTACCTTAAGATTCGAAAAAACCGTCTTAATATTCCCGTCTTCCCATCTTAACGTTTGATTTGAGCATCTTAACATTCAATCGTAGAATTAATCTTAGAATTATAAGATTAAGTACGTAGTAATCTGGAATGAAAGAAGAATAAATTGGGCTTTAAACTGATTACATATATATAAATGTAATAAGGGAATCGAGCATTTCTTTAGGATTTTTGCCATTTTCTCGATCTCGATATCTCAGAATTTATCTTGATATTGATCCATATATCTGCAAGTAAAGATTAGAAATATAATCTTTACAACCGAGTGAAAAAAGATATTTTAAGCCCCTTTCTGATTACATATATTATATATATAATGAAGGAGAAACCGCATTTTCCCCTAGTTTTCAGCGTTTATTCCCATCTTAAGATCTTTAGTTCATCTGGATATCTCTTATTTTAGACATAAAACAACTCAGTATAATAATACATATTTATTATTACACTATTTAAGCCCCTGAAATAAAAAAAGATATTTCGAGCCCTAGAGTGATTACATATATTATATAACATATAGAGATGAAATCATGTTTTTTCCTAGTTTTCAACGTTTTCCCTATCTTAAGATCTTTATTCCATCCCGTTATCTCTTTATCTCATCCCAATATCTTTTTCGAGCAGGTGATCACATCTATTTCTAATTCAATGTGCCTTTACGAGTGTATTTTTTCGTCTAAAGATCAATCCACTAAGGATCACATATAGTTCTCTCTGAAATTATTCTAAAATGCTAAAAAACACGCGAATTCTGTTTTACTCACGCGCAGTGAAACTTATAATTTAGAAAAGTTTGCCGCAACATTACTCGTCGCCTTAATCATAGGCACAGTATCCCCCGTAACAAGTAGTCCATTGACAGAGGAAGCGCGCGCGATATTTTATTCAAAAATGGCCTTTTATTCTTTCTTTGATATAGTCAAATCCTTTTTTCTTTAATTCCCCTTTCATTATTCTATTTGGATGATAAGTAAATGCAATCTCTGCTTTGGATTTTTTTATTTGTTTTCCAAAAGCATCTTTCATTTTCGGAAATATAGCGTTAAATGCTTTACCGCCTATCAAAACGATAAGTTTGGGTTGAACGATATCTATTTCTCTCCACAAATATTCTTTACAACATAGACAAGCCTTATCAAAAGCATTATTGAAATTTCTAGATAATCTTTCCTTTGCAGCTTTTACAGATTCTCTTTCCTTTTGTATGAAACACTTCGCTGTATGCGTCCAATAGATTGCATTAACTGTAGCAAGACTTTTTGGGTCGATTACCATCCTATTATCGGTTAAACCCCCAAGACAACTATTTTGACTATATTATTTACTCTTAATATGCTTCCGATGTGAAACAGACTTGGGTTTTCTATGTAAATCTTTGGAATGTACTGAGCCTCGAACATGACACAAAATCTTTTACGCTACAAATATTCTTTAAGTTATTTTAACAAAACAAGTTCATATGTACGATTCTTAGGGAAGAGAAACAGCGTATAAAAGATTTTGAGTAATCAGCTTTTCCATCGCTTTGATCAAATCAAAAAACATATATTAACGCGTTAAAAAAAAGGGTTGTTGCTAAATGAAGAAGAATACGCTGAAAATATGGGTACAAGAAAGATAATTTCACATTTTGACAATGAAGTGTGCGGGCCTAGGCATTCTTTTGGCAGATTATTATAAAGGGTTATAATAGGTTGTCCTATGAAAAACTTCGAATTTATTGAAGATTTAACTTCAGATGTGATGTTCAAAGCATATGGGAAAACACTAGAAGAGTTGTTTAGTAACGCAGCTTTAGCTTTATCTAGCATAACATGTCAAATAGGTAAAATAGAACACAAAAAAGTCAAGGAAATAGAAGTTAAGGGAAAAAGTCTGGAGGATTTAATGTTTAACTGGCTGCAGGAGCTGATCGTGGCCGTTGATACGGATAATTTGTTCTTTTCCAAGTTTGAGATATTGAAGATAAAAGAAGACGGTGCCTATTTAAAAGCGAGATGTTACGGTGAAACTACAACTCCTGAAAAAGGGGGAACGGTCGTAAAAAGCGTCACATATTATAAGTATGAACTTAAAAAAATAAAAGAAGGGTATAGCGTTAGAGTTAGTTTAGATATTTAAGGAGGAAATTAATAATGAAGGAAAAACTGAAGCAGAT
>JAUVYS010000135.1 GCA_030602965.1 Candidatus Bathyarchaeota archaeon
CTAGAGCGCTCTTTAATTCGCTATCATGTGTCGCGATAATAATCTGGCCTTTTTTTGAGAGTTCTTGAATCATGGTGCTCAATGCTACCTTATGCTCCTGATCCATGTTCTGAGCAGGGTCATCAAGTATCATAATATCTAGACATTAAGGGTATTCTTGATGATCGTGTGCCCAGATAATGGTGGAAAGTAGTTGATGAAACCAAAAATTGAGTTGCTGATGTTCTGTGCGATTTCGCTCAGAGGGGCAGTATTTTAATAAATAACTAAAAGTTATATAATTGTAGTTAAGAGGGGAAGAGCGAAGGAGATGATTAGTCTCTTAGGCGGTGGCGCAGTTGGCTATTGGTTATATTTGCGTTCAGAAAGAAAACAGGCTCAGAAGCTTAAGAAATCCTCACTGGAAGAGGTCTTTAAATCTGATAAGAAGAATTATGAATTACCATATACGATCATCTCTGAAGTAGAACTGAAGAAACTGTCTAAAATGTGGTGGCCATATCACGTCGAAGTCTTAATCCATACAGAGAAGAAAAAACGCAAATATAGACTGAAAGATATTAATCTGGAACAAATATCTAATCTTCTCGGTTCAGTTATTCCAGAGAAAATCACGATCAAGTAAACGTGAGTTATAATCGTACGCACGATTATAAAATCGATCAACCAATCAAACATAATAATCGATGGCATTTATCGGTTGCTTGTCTTTGATCAATCATTCGATTTTGTCATAACACATCTTAGGTAAGGGTAAATTTTTTTCATATTTTAAACGAATTTTGCTTTTTTCTTAAAGTTAGAAATCTCAGATAGTACGTAATTGATTGAAAAGTTACTGAAGATCTATTCAAGTTCTTTAATTACATTTGGTAACTCGTTTATGCTATTGATCAGTCTTTCCGCTCCTGCTGCCTTAAGCTCTTCCTCTGATAAATAATCTCGATGAACATTTACGCAAACAGCATAAATACCAGCTGTTTTAGCGGCCAACATGTCAGAAGTGTTGTCTCCAACAAAAATTGCTTCGTCGGAATTACAATTCAATTCCTTTAAGCACCCTAGCAAGTGATCAGGATATGGTTTAGGCCTCCCAGGTGAATCCCGATAAAAAACAGCATCTGCGATCCCATGAATTCCAATTTTTTGCATTATTTTTTGAGTAGCTTTTCTACCTTGTAAAGTAACAACACCTATCTTCATTCCTCTTTTTCTAACCCATTTAAGGACCTCTATACTTCCAGGTATAATCATTGTTCTATTTACCACCTGAAGCTCAAATTTTTCAATAATTTCATTAGCTTCTTGTTGAAGTCTCATGATCTTCTCTTGTGACAGGTATTTTTTACCATAGTCAAACATTCTTGCATAGAGAAGCAACGGACGCCTATACTCTGTGACCACCTCTACAGGTATCTCGTTCTTAAGATAGTGTTTAACAATGTCTTTTCTCATATTTTCCCAATCTACATTGGATCCAAAAATCAATAATGTGTTATCTAAATCAAATATGATCGCTTTGAACTTCATCATCGCATCACAAGACTTTTCATATAAAGACATCATCATATGTTAAAATTATTATCGAACCTTCAGCTTGTATCATTAATTTTCTCAATAACAAAATCAAATGTAGAATCTTATCAATTTAATAATTGATTGTTAGCTATCTTTATATCAACAATCGAATTTAACTGAATGGGATCTGAAACAACTGTACATGAGAAGAAAAAAATGAGCACCGAGCCCATAGAGAAAATAACGAAGAAGATTATAAAACAGTATAATAAATCACCGGAAGGCTGGAATGTACTCTCTGATCGTAAAGGCAACATTATAGTTATGGGTCCAAGTCAAAGTTACTGGCTTCGCATAATTTCGTTGGGACCAAATAACTATACAGGTGCTGGAATAAAGATTGACAGTTCAGCGAAGATTGAAAGAATAGTGAAAGACACTCCTCAATATGGGCTACGACCCTTATCAAGAAATGATTTAAAAAAATTGTTTGACACTTTTCAGAGAAAAGGCAGGACCCAAAGTAAAATCGTTGAAAAAATTCTCAGAGAAAAACCAAAGAGGATTCCAAGCATACAGAAAATTCGACCTGAAGCCATATTAACCGGACCTATTTTATCTCATCCAGACCTCAGTTCAATCTCTAGTGGTCAAAGAGAACTTGAAAGAAAGCTGAAAAAAGAAACCGAAAAACTATTCAGAGAGAGATATCCATCAAGATCCGCAATCTACACTTAACAAAGCTTTATGAGTGCCTAGAAGCCTTTTTAACCATTTTTTTCTTGGAATGGAGCAGTAATTCATTAGTATTTTTATTATTTAAGACTGTTTATGGTTCATTAATCTATTGAAATCAAAAAAATTGATTAGATGTAGATGTCCTTTGCAATCTCTTTGCTCTTAGGTGCTACTTGTATAGAGCCAAATTTCATGGAAAAACCATGATTTTCACAATGCTGGTTTTAGGAGGGGAGACACTTTGATCTTGGATTTAAAAGATCATAGAGATTACCGAGTTGTTGAATATACTGGTTGGAGAGATTTGTGGAATTATGGAACTTTTCAAGATAGAGCTGGAGTTTATATTTTTGCTAATGTTGATTTACAGACGAAATATATTGGGAAGGCTGGTGCTGGAAGAATAGTAAAAGAAATTGAGAGTGCAATAAATAAAAAGAAGGATTATGGTGCAACAAAGTACTCTATACTAATTCAACAGAAAGAGCTTCGAGCTTAGAAAAATATCTAATCGAAAAATACCAACCACCAAACAATTTGACCTAATTGTCCACCTGTGCCGATTGTTTACAGGCTGGAAAAGAGCCGAAGACTACACAGAACCCGATATCCATATTCGGAAGCCAAACTGTTTCTCCCAACTCAATATTTATTTTGCTATCAATAAGATTTGTTTTACTCAATTTTTTTTCACCTTTCTATTTTTCTTGTTGTTTCAATGGTATTATTTTTATTATTTCGTCTCGCTCAGTTGTGTATTCTCTAAATTGTTTTAAACATCGTTCCGTATCACAGGAATAACAAACTTTTTGTAAGTGTAAGAGTGGTTTAGAGAGCATTTCTATTTTATTAATTGCTTTTTCTCCACATGAATCACAAATTTTAAATTCTTCATTCTTCATTGATTTTCACCTCTCTTCATAATCCCAGCGAATGTTTCTTCATCACTTTTCCAATATCGATATTTGACGTGATACTCTTGTTTGTTTCTTTGAGCTAATTCATCTTTTCTTGAATCGTCTTTATAGTAAAGACAAAGAACATAATCGGTTACACCGTTAAGAAGATTCTTATTCACTTTCGCCCCATGGAAACCGTAATTATCAAACTCGTTCTTAGCGATCTCAATTAACTTATCTTTATCAGGATCAAAAAACAAATATTTACCAAAAATCTTATAATCGCATTTCTTTTCGCTATACAACCAAATCCAATAACTATCAAACCGTTGTTTTAAACTAAGCAGCTCCCTCTAAGATGGGCTTCAGTTTTTCTCGAAGTATCTGTTGAACAAGGACCTTATCAAAATCCAAACCAACTGATGATCCTTCCTTAATTGATTGAATAATCTCTTCTTGACTAGTCTTTAAGCTCTCTGTGATAGCTGGAAGAACCTCAGCGTAAAGCATTTCTTTAATAGGCCTGAGCCTCCTCAATTCGATAAGCAGCTTCTTTATGGATCATTTCTTCAATTATTTTTGGTTTGTCGATTTATACCGCTCTCCACGCATTCCAAATAGCCATTATCGTTGAGATGAATGTTGCAAATTCTGAGTCACATATTTGACCTCTGTCTATTCTAATTAAACCAGCACCTAAAAGTCGGTTAAAGAAGCTGTAATATTGGCCTTGAGTGATATTCTTTTTTTCAAGTTAACAAATGGGAACAGTTTTAAAAGGCAATTTTATTTTTATGAGGAGACGTATGGCGAAATCTACAAGCACCCTGAATTTAAGAAACGATTAAAAGCAGAGGAGGAAAACGAGTAAAGGAGCTCACAGCACGATTTCAGATTAAAAAAGATGCTAAAACCGGAGTTGTAACGATTCGCGACAGAAAAAC
>JAUVYS010000130.1 GCA_030602965.1 Candidatus Bathyarchaeota archaeon
CTGCTTTCTCAAGTCTTTCCTTGAATGGATGCTCAAGTGCTGACAATTTCTATGTGTTAGACACGGAGATTTTTCAGTATACCCAGTCCGACGTAGTAGGCGTTAAGGACTCGGATGCTCCTCTTATTATCATTGGTGGTCCAGCGGTTAATCTGGGCTGGTTTTACTACAATTATCATAAACCTCTTAGACTCGGTTTCTTTCGTACTATCCATCGGATAATAAACCAAGAAACTGGAGAAATCTATTCTTGGCCCTCTTACTATGGACAAGAAGGAGTCGTGCGGAGAGGTGGCGTGGGTCCCAGTAGACCGGTGGATGATTATGCAGTCATTCAACTGTACAATGATGATGGTAGACCAGTGTTGTTGATTGCCGGTTTCTCAGGGGTTGCCACTAAGGCTGCTTGTACGTATTTAGCTGATATAATCGCCAAGAATAAGACTCTTCCCCATAAAAGCGGGATTGTTCTCAACGTTCTTTGGCGCTATCAATTTTCATACAAGATAGATCAAATATTAGAAGTGAATGTACTCGATGGAAATTGACTTACTTGAGAAATGGACAGCTCTAAAAAGCTGGTGGGGTAGGATTCTTGAGGATAAGATGCGGTTCCTCTTACCAGTGATTATCCTCTTGGTGTTCAAACTTCTCGGGGCCATCTGGTTGTTTGGAAGGGTTCCGTACCAAGAGATTTACCGCGAGAATCCTTTTCTCCTTTTTTACGCCTGGGACAGTGAATGGTATTATGAAGCAGCCAGATACTGGTATTCTATGAAATTAAACTGGAACTGGTTTCCAGGCTACCCTATAATTATAAGACTCGTAGGCTCGGTGATTGGAGAGTATGATGTCGCAGCGGTGGTAGTGTCTTTCATACTCGGCTTGGCGTGGCTGCCTCTCTTCCAAACTATCGCTGAAAAATATATGCCCCGAAAAGAAGCATTGACATGCACTCTTTTGACAGCTTTTTTCCCCACAGTTTTCATATTCACTACGGTTGCATACAGTGAATCCCTCTATCTTTTTGCTTGTTTAGCCTCAGGGTATCTCTATAAGAAGAAGAAATACTTCCAGTCTTTACTGTTAGCCAGCGTTGTCGCCATGACACGCGTCTATGGAATACTATTTGTCATTCCTTATTTTATTGATAGATTGATTGATCGAGATTGGGAGAACATAGGGTATACAACATTACCTTTCTATTCTCTTCTATTTTGGCAATTCTACAGTTATTTGAGAACAGGCTCTTTTTTAACCTTGGCGCCCTTCTCATTCGTTGTAGGTATTGTTAAAAGATTCCTTGGTACCGGAGATCTTCTTGTTCTTATTGGGGGAAGATCAAAGGCCACAATCACAGGCATATTAATGAGTTCGATCACTGGAGGAGAAACCATTCAGTGGGAATTATCCTTAACATTCGCCTTGCTATTCGTAGGATTAATTGGGTATCTGACCATCAAATCTTGGGATCTGGATTGGCGGCTTGGCCTGTTTTCCACTCTAAATTTTATTTTTCTGATTTCTTTCGCAGGTCACGGAGCTTTATCCCGGTACTTGGTCTTCAGTTTCCCTCTGTGGCTGAATTTTAGATTGAAAAAGCCAGCAGGAGCAATATTTCTTATAATTATCTTCTACTTATCATCGCTTTATCTATGGGAGCAGTTGTTAACGGGTTATCTCATAGCCTAACATTTTTTCATTAGGAATAACAGCATATTGGTGACTACGTCTTTTAAGAAAGGAAATTCAATATTGTTTCAACGTCTTCAATCGCATCAACTATCAAATCAGGATTTAATTTTTTTAATTCTTCTTTAGAGTAGAAACCAGTAGGAACAGCTATACATTTCATACCTGCAGTTTTAGCTGCTTCTACACCAAATATTGAGTCTTCAACAACCACACAATCTTTTGGATCTACATTCAATTTCTTTGCACATTTTATGAAAATTTCAGGATGTGGCTTTGGATTTATAACATCATCAGCTGAGATTACGACCTCAAAAAAGCTCTCTAGACCTTTCTGTTTTAGTAAATCTTCGATAACGACTCTGTTGCTCATTGTTGCTAAAGCGATCTTTATCCTCCCATGTAATTCTTCGAGCAATAAGACGGTTCCATCAAAGAGTTTAACATTTTTTGAGAGGTTTACTTGATGTTCAAGCTTCTTCTTAGTTAATTCTTCAACAAAGTTGTCATCGTATTCAATATGGTTTTCTTTCAAAGATTCAATTATCATCAGCTTTGTGCCTATTCCTATCATTCTCTCAAGGAAATCGTCATCTACAATACAGTTAATATCTGAAAGCACTTTCTGAAAAGATTCAATGATAACTTTCTTGGAGTCAGCTAATGTTCCATCCCAATCAAAGATGACTGCTTTAAACCCCAACTACATCACTGAGACTTCATGTCTATGTTTTTACTTTCATCAATTTAGCTTAAGTGATAACTTAAATAATTTCGGGAACATGCATTCAATCCAATGTACATAGTAATCGATTTAGAAATATTTTCATGCTGCTAAGTAAAGAATCAATAGAATCATTTTTCATCTAATCGAGGCTGAAATATCTCAAATGTTGCTACTTGATCCAAATGTTATTCTAAGATCTGAACCACAATACTATCAGACTTATGTTGCTTTTGATCATAAAAACATAAAAACAGAGTATTTAACAAAAGACGAATTTCATGTATTAGAGATTATTTCAAACCAGTCAGTAAACACCAAGGAAGTAGCTAAAACAACAAGAATGACCTCTGAAACTTTAACCGTTTTTTTAAAGCACATGAAATCAAGCGGTTTTGTAAAGGAAGTTCACGAGGAAATAGAGGTTAAACGTCCCGATAAAGTAAAAATAGATCAAAAAAGATATGAAGAATTTCCAGTTCCTTTTCTTTCCGCTCCTACTTCGGTTGATATATTCATAACGGGTAGATGTAATCTTAAGTGTATTCATTGTTTTTCAAATCGAGAAGATGAAATCTTACATGAATTATCCTTTGAACAACTAGAATCGATTTTTGACCAGTTAGAAAAGATGAGAGTTTTAGAAGTAAGAATCAATGGTGGCGAACCATTCTTACATACTGACATCGATAAAATACTCTCATCATTAGAGAGAAGGAAGTTCAGAAGAGTAATCTTGACAAATGGAACCATGTTAAATAATAAAAACGTGAAGCTTCTCAAAGAATCTAATACAATACCAACCATATCTCTCGATGATTCAAATCCTGATGGACACGATTCGTTTAGAGGAGTTAAAGGCTCATTTAACAGAACAATCAAAGCTCTAAAACTATTACAAAAGCACAATGTTCAATATGGAATCAACACCAGTTTACACAGAAAGAATCTGAACAGATACGAAGACATCATAAAACTGGCAATAAAACATGGTGCATATCGAATAGCCTTTCTAGACATGAAACTATGGGGAAGAATGAAGCGAAACAAAGAATGGCTTCCAACCTATGATGAATATGAAAAGATGATTATCAGTTTAACAATTGCGAAATTAAAGTATAAAAGAAAAATCGATGTCTCACTTGATGTTTTTCTCTTCTGCCGACCCTTAGAAGAGTCAATCCAAGAAGCAAAGAAAGGATACGTTTCCTGCCAAGCGGGTAGAAACCGACTATCAATAGACAGCGAGGGCTCTGTTTATCCCTGCAACCTGGTTCTTTCCGATCCCTACTGGAGGATTGGAAACATAAAAAACGAAAAGATAATTGATCTTTGGTTCTCAGAGAAATGGTTACCATTCAGAGGAGGAGTAAAAATAGACGACCTCGAAAAATGTAAAAACTGCAAACAATTAAGTGACTGCACAGATTTCTATTGCCGACTGTTACCTTACATGATTACCGGAGATCCTTTTGGACCTCATCCTAGATGTAGTTAAAGCCTTATAGAATGTGGTTATCTAAACCGCCAGAGGAACTTTATGACTTTATGCTTTCTACTATAGATGAGATAACCTGCGAGTACCATTAAAAGCGCGATCACTGGCCAGAAATTAGAGAACAGGATAGATAATTTATCTGAAAGAAAAACCTCTCCTCCAACAGGTGGTGGTGGCGGTTCTCCACTTTCTGTTGGCCCCGACTTTATTCTAAAGGCACCCACATGTTTTTTCTTCAATTTATTTACCTAAAAAAAGAGTTTGATAATTAAATATAAAATACTTTCCTTTATGTGAAATACACGAGCTCAATAGCTTGCTTGATGTTCTTTTCTAACGAAATAGAATTTGGCAACATCTATAATTACACTTATTCCTAAAACCAGGAGCTCAAGGGTGATGAAGAA
>JAUVYS010000140.1 GCA_030602965.1 Candidatus Bathyarchaeota archaeon
CTGTATTACGTCTCCAAGAGAGACTAAATCTATTTGTTTATTCCATAAGCTCAATTCAATAGTGCCAGTTTCATCCGCTATCACAGCATTTGAAACCCGAGCCGGAAATCCAAATCTTGTGGACACTAATTTAGGTTTTGACATCTTGAGAACTCTTGCCTTCACCGTAACATGTTTTCTTTCTGCACTCAGATCCGCGATCTTTAAACGCGCCGGTTTACTCTTTGCAAGATGCTGCGCTCTGAGCAACATTTTGTTTTCGAATTCTTTAAGCGGATTGGCTTCCATGAGAACGCGTTCTGCCAAGGGAAATTGTGCAACCCACCCGTCACCTCTAGTCAAGAGGAAAATGCAACGATCCTGCGTCTTCTCACGACACTCTATCATCAAGCCTTCGCATTCAGATTTCTCGTTCTTCCAAGCCTCAATTAGACATCCAAAAAACTCGTCCGAGTCAATCCCGTGTTTTACAGCTATCCTCGCAAGATACCTAATACTCTCTCTTTCCTTGTATGACTTGCGTTTACCAGGAGGCCTACCCCTTATCCGTGTCAAGCTTCGCATCTAATCCGTTCCTGTTTTAACCCAGTTTATCACACGTGAATAGAAGAGATTTTTACTTCCATGATTCTGTCATTCCTCTTGTATTGATTTAAGAGCTTCAACACTCTTGCTAACCATTCTAATAGTCTATCAAGCCTTCCTTTACGAGTTTGTTGCGAAGCTTGTTTGCAGCACGGGGAACATCTTCCTCACTTTTGGCGCCTGTTATAACGAGCTTGCCAGTACTAAAGATGAGGACTACGACTTTAGGATCGTTCATTCTGTACACTGCGCCTGGAAACTGCTCAGGCTCATACATGATACGATTTAAGACGTACACTGCTTTCTCCAAGTCTATTTCCCCACCGAGGTCAGCAGAGGAGACAATGTTTTGAATCGTGATTTCAGGCTTCCCCAAGACCACGATACCATTACTCTTCAGCTCTTTGACGACCTTATGGACGGCTTTCCTAGCCAGCTTCACGGACTTCGCTCCTGTGCACACCATCTTACCAGAACTGAAGATCAACGTCGCAGTCTTAGGCTTCTTCAACCTGAAACAGAGACCTGGAAACTGTTCAGGCCTATATTCTACGTGAGGAAATGCTTTGACAATAGAAAAAAGGTCAAATGTCTGATTTAAAACAACTGAAGCCACCACATTCTGTATCTTAACCTGCGTCTCAACCCTTTCCATCGCCAATCAGAAGCCTTCACGATAAGTGATAGTAGTAAATAAACGCCAGCAACGATAACTCTTTCTGAAAAACTGGAGTGTATTCTCATACATGTATAGTGGCAACCTGAAGGAAACCAGCCCTCAAGGGCACATTTATACTAACCCCCTTTTATTAATTAAAACTTCAGGATAATCGATCGGTCTTACTTTTTGCCGTATTCCCTGAATTTCTTACTACAGTGCTCGTATAGTCTTACGTGAAGGTTTGGACGTGCATCCCACTCCTTGATGGGAGTAGTAACCTCTGCCCCACACTTTGGACACTTCGCCAATTAACCACCTCCTTTACAGAATAATCTTTTAAGTTTGTAATAATAGGCTTTTAAAACTAGATCGATCGTGCGTGTGATGACATATTCGTGATCATTCTATGATTACATCCTTAGATTAATCTTAGGTTTTCGTTTACCTGGTCCAACGTTACTAATTTGCCATCTTGAGAGTGCACGATTTATGTTCTGATAAAAGGTTAGAGTTGAAGAATATTTTATTTTGGTTTTTGAAGCAAATTCCTTAGATATTTCATCGAGTACATAAGGGGTTGCTGTTCCTAAAACCTTGTCAAGACCTTTTTGAAAGCTTTCCAATTCCTCAAGCATGTCTCCTTTCTCGATACCCCAAATACTTTCTAAATATGAAAATAATGATTTTGAAGCTTCGCTCCCAAAATAGAAGTGAAAAATATCCGTAACACATTCTCCAAATATTTTTGGGAGCTTATTCATTCCAATACACAAACCTCATCCATTTACAGAACTTATCTTAGGCTTACACTATCTTATTTTTTTTAATTGACCATTCTTGGAATTTTCCACAACACTCATACATCTTGACATGCATATTTTGATTGAGCTCGTATTCTTTAACAATTTTCTTCACTTCTCTTTCACATCTTGGACATCGTGCCACTTTTAGACCTCACTCATCATTTCTGCTCATCAAATTTTCACTAAAACATCTACAACTCAAGAAATTCTTCTTTTAAGTATTGGCCTCTTCTGTTTCAAGATATCCAATAAAATATGATTTTAGGTTTATAACACATAATTGATTTCAATTACCCATGCGTATACGATAATATGTGAATAGATATTCGCGCACGCGATACTTCTCTCAGAAATTAAAAAAAAATGGGGGTTTGTGGGGATAATTCGGGTGATATCTCCACTGGGGACGTCGTCCATGCTAGACAACCACCCCAAATGGACAGTGGTAGCTCAGAGGAGACGGTGTTCCAGACTTCCATATACTAATTTAGTATGTTTCTAAGTTCATCGCTACCGAACTTTTATTAAAGATAAAAAACAGCTTCTTTTTGTGGAGAGAGGTGCTCTTTATTGGAAATTATGGACTCAATTAAAAAATTAATTATCCCTACTATTGTATCTGCCATTTTAGCTACTATCATAAGCACTTACATAGGCTCTTTTTTAGTTCCATTATATACTAACAGACCAGTTATTGACTATTATTTGGATACGCCTCAAAATTACTCTTCTTTAGGAGTACAAAGCATCCATTTCAATTCCCAAAATAGAGGTGGGTTTGACGCTCATGTTACTTTCTTTTTAACGTTTACAAACGGAACCTTTTCAGATAAAACAGATATGCCCTACCAAAAGATAGACGATTCTAAAGTGGAATTTTATTATATTCTTCATTCTCACATGGAAAATCCCACTAAACGGCAAGTTTTTTTTATGATAAATAATGGAACACCAGGATTCTCAATCGATTTAACAATAGAATGTGGCGATCATTTCAATGAAAAAATAGCCTATTATGCAACAACACTCTCATATAATAAAACCTCGAATAATCTATATGAATTATTTGAAGAGGGTGATGATAACCCTCCTGCACCACCAGCTTTTGACTACACATACATCCTTATCGGTATCATTATTTCCGCCATTGTATCTTGCGGATACATCTTAATTAGAAGAAAAGAATAACAGATCGAAAATACACAATTGCTCAGTGAGTAATATTAAACGAAGATGATGACCTGATCAACTAGCGATCAAAGTTGGCTAGGTGTAGCAAAATAATCCTTGATTAACCTAGTCATCATCTGACTGTGTTCATATTTTATGGGCAACGCACTCCTGTAACATAAATAAAATATGATAACTGATTTTTGATCGATCAGAAGCTCAATTGAGAGGAGAAACAGATTCAGTTATCTCCCGTTTTCAGAATGTGATTCGCTCCTTTGAAATCTGATGGGTTTTTGATATTCGGGTACCTAAAGCTCTTTATTTAGTGGAGACCAAGATGAAGGGTTTTAGCTTAGGCTTTGTAGGCTTCGTCTTTTACTTCTAATGATTTTAAAAGCCGTCCATATTATTGCAGCTACAACTACTAGCATAACTATTAGAAACCAAGGAAGCTCTGGTTTATTAATTTTGAAGCTCAAATATTTTCGCTCTTCTATATTACCTGCATTATCCACTGAAGAATAGCTCACGGTGTGCTCACCATTAGTCATGACCTTGAAAGATGTACCAATCTGGAAATCTCCCTCATCGATACTATAATAAGTGAATGCTACT
>JAUVYS010000128.1 GCA_030602965.1 Candidatus Bathyarchaeota archaeon
GATGGCAAATCACCTTTCCTAAGTTTAATGAAGTCACTTATTCGCAGCCCTAAGTCTGTAGCCATGCTCAGGACGACTCTTTCTCTGAGGTCTGCAACATTGAACATGACTCTCACATGATCAATTGTCAATGGAAAACTCTTAGTGGTCTTAACTGTCTTGGCTACTTTGCTTCCTGCTCTGACTCGCATTGGCATCTGATAATACCTGAAGAGCTGTCTTATTCCCAAAGTCAAGGTTCTTGCCGTATTGATCGCGTAACTCTGATCCAAAAGGTAGCTATGAAACTTCTCTATTTCTCTTTCAAACCTTACAGCTCTGTTCCTGTATTCAATGAGGTTCTCTTTCGCCCTCTGAGTCAAGTCGTCTTTTCTCATGTCAAGGATCTCTTCTGCACTCTTGCCATACCATTCACGGAACTTCTTGATTCCATATCTATACTCTTTCTTGGTGTTTGGGTTTGACATTGAATCCAAAAAATCTTGAACACTCAACTCCATTCAACCACACCTCCTTTTCGTTGTGTGGTATATCAACTTTTGCAAAAAACCAACTATTTGTAAGGTCTCCTCCCGCAATCCCTCTTTTTTTAGGAATGGATGATAATGAAAGGAATAATCAATTAAATGAGACTATTTTTTTGATTTAGTTATTTTTTCAAGCTGTTGAATGAGTTTTTAATCTGTAGGCGTAGTAAACAAGAATCAAGTCATAATCCAACATCTGCAATCATCCGAACTTGTAATAGTTTTTTTCTAATTAACCCCTTTTTTTAATTTTCTTTATGGTGTTAAAATGCATTAATAACTTAATAAACAACCCAATAGGCCCCCGATTAGGAAAGTGGCGTTTAAACCAACGTAGACGCGTGCGAAAAAGAGAATCCTCAGATTATTAATCGTTTCAAGTGGTATAGAGATTTATATACGACCTGTTATTCGATGATGCAACCGAATTATATTGTTAAACAATTGTTAAATGTAGAATCTCTTAAAGACCAGCTTCCACGTCCAGTTAAGTATCTAACCGTGAGCGAAAGCATACAACTCCATTATCTTACTTTTACCTTCTATCTTTCTAAGGTCTTTTTTAGTAATCTGTGTCGAATTCAATATGAATGAGTGCTCTGGCAATGGTGCTTCTCCTAGTATAGACCTTGCTTCAAACCTCTGCAATATGTTCATTTATAAATTTCTTAATCTATATTTGACTTCGCGTATGTGAATACTCAAAGTTGGTGAGCAATACTAATGGATGTACTCCTTGTTACGGGTCTTCTGTTTCTCTGGAACATCATTGTCATCCACTATGTTTCAAGGAGGATCTATGAGTATTTCAAGAGGTTTGAGGACGTGCCAGCTGAGTATGTGGGCAGAAAGGTTGTCCATATTTTGAATGGGGGCGTGACAGCTTTGTTGGCTCCAGTGTTCTATGAGGGGCATTACTGGGTTGTGACGGTTTCGGCTTTTCTCCTCGCCTCATACATCTATTTTCGGAGGAGATGGAAGTTAATGTATTGGTTTCAGGTTAGAGAGAACGCTTACGAGGTTCATTTCGCTCTTGCGTATGGTGCGATTCTCATGATCGGAGTGCTTCTCGGAGATGTGTGGATTGGGTTGATCCCGATGCTTTTTATGTCGTTCGGCGATTCAGCTACGGGTCTCGTCCGAGCCTTCACCCAGAGAAGACATGTTAAGTCATGGGATGGAACCGTCGCAATGTTTGTTACGTGTTCAATAATTGGTTATTGGAAACTCGGCTTTTACGGTATCTTAATAGCTGGAATTGTGAGCCTTGTTGAGAAGATACCAAAGATCGATGACAACATTACAATACCGGCCGTAGCAGCTGCACTTGTATACCTTAAAACCCTTCTACTTCAATAAGATAGGTCTCTAGTTAGCTAAATGTGACTTCCAGAAATTAATTCTTGGAGATAAAACGACTGCCCGGCTATGTCATTGACAAGATAAAGCTATCGCGTGCACGATTTTTAGACATTAATTAAAAATGAAAATTTGATTTTAATAATTTGAACTCTATCGTTTAATTTTGAATTTCGATTGCATGACTTGTAATTTCAGATGAACAAGCGTGGTGTTCAGTACAATATTGTTCACATTTTTCAGCCCATGACCTATCTTTGTAAGTAAAACCACACACTTCACAATTGTAGAAATTCATATTTTCCTTTTTGACTTCTTTTACCAATAATTATCCCCTAAGATACATTCAGTTTTACAATTATTTTAATAATTAAATAATCTTGAAAAAAAAGGGTAATATTCAATTCTTCAATTTTCGCGTATGCGCGAAACAATTAAACCTCACAATTGGGAACGAATCTATCTCAGACACCATTTTACCAAGGCGATCCCATCATTCGCTTTTGAGATGCACTCATGGAGCGCGGAAGAACGTGAGATCTACGCTGTTGACTTTAAGGACGTTTTTGCTGAGTCAGTGTGACGCTGAAGGCTGATTTTTCTAAATTGAAATTTCCAGTATTAATCTTCTTATTAATTTTATCAATTTACATCGTTTTAATACCTGGAAGCAAAGAGTTATCTGTAATTATGGACTCACAATTGCTATCTCTTTTATATCTCGTGGTTCGAATACTCCGTATAGACAAGATACTTCGCTTCAGATCTTCAAAACATGCCTTCACAGATTATTTCAAGGGTTTTGAGAAAAACAAAGCAATCAAAAAGATTTTTGGTGAAAGAACAGAAGAGGTGCTGAAAAACCTTGAAGTGGAGTTCACCTATCTGAGAAGTTACATGTGGATCAGTGATGGAGATGGGCATTTAGTAGTTAGTTTATATTATTTGAACAATGGTGACTTGGTCGATATTTACCTTGACATAATTCACGAGTTAGTCCACATCAGACAGTTTATGGAAGGAGAAGAGCTCTTTGACATTTCTTATAGTTATGTTGAAAGACCAACAGAAATTGAGGCATACCGTCACATTGTAGAAGAAGCAAGAAATCTCGGTCTTACCGATGAGAGGATTTGCAAGCACCTTAAAACAGAATGGATAAGCGACGATGACCTTAAGAAGCTGGCAAAGACTCTAAAAGTGAAATGCCCATCAAAAAAATCGCAAAAGACAAGCAACAGTTTACAATTAAAACTTCCGATAAAAAGAACCAAACATACGCGTAGGTATCACGCACACGATTAGCAGATGAGAGAAGTCTAATTTTCAATTATCATTTATGTAATCTCTAATAGATCTTGATACGCATACTCTGACTATGTATGGCACCCTGCAAATGCAATCGCAGTAATAATTGGAAGTGTTGTTGGTGCGTTGGTTCACGACCGTTTTCCTGAGAGAATGAAGAAAATTGTTTTTCATGGAACGGGGCTAGTGACCTTGTTTATCGGGGTTCAAATGGCGTTAAAAACCGAGAATCTAGTCATCCTCTTCCTCAGTGTTATATTGGGCGCAATTTTTGGAGAAATGATTAACCTCAGAAAACATCTGGATGAAATGGGAAATTATTTCAAATTCAAATCTGAGAACTTGTGCTAGAGTCATCTCTCCAGTTATTTTTTCAGCCATTATGCTTCATTTTTTGATGTGTTTTTATGTGAATATATTTTCACATTTGTGTGTAAACTTTTTTCATTTAAAGGTTAAGTTTGTTTATTGAAAGTCCTTTAAACAGGTTTAACGTCTTCTTGGATGTAAGTGTGTTTCAACTTTAAAGCAGGTTTTTGTGTTTTGATGTCTAAGTATAAGGTTTTTATATTTTTATAAATCATTTTTCACATGAATTATTCTCATAATTTAATCATAAAAAAGGAATGAAAGAATATGTTATCAGAATCGCTTCCAGTTGAATTAAAGTACTGGCCGATAAGAAAGTTCATGAACATCTACAAAAAGTCGATAGATAACAATAAAGAGTTCTGGGCGGAAGAAGCACGAAAACTTGAGTGGTTCAAGACATGGGATAAAGTGCTGGAATGGGACCCACCATTCGCAAAATGGTTCCCTGGAGGAAAGTTAAATGCTTCCTACATGTGCGTCGATAGGCACCTGAAGGGATGGAGAAGAAACAAAGTAGCCATTTACTGGGAAGGAGAGGACGGTTCAGAGAAGACACTGAGTTACTCACAACTTTACAGAGAGGTAAACCGTCTAGCGTCTGTACTGAAGAAACTTGGCGTCAAAAAGGGAGATCGCGTCGCAATCTATCTGCCCATGATACCTGAATTACCAATTACGATGTTAGCAACTGCAAGAATAGGTGCAATACACACTGTTGTCTTTTCAGGGTTCAGTTCAATGGCTCTTGCAGACCGGATAAACGACACAGAGGCAAAGGT
>JAUVYS010000071.1 GCA_030602965.1 Candidatus Bathyarchaeota archaeon
GTACACCTTGCCCTTTAGAGAAACATTTTTAAGAATATCTATAGCTGTGTCAGAACCAAACACGGTTATGAGAAACTTACGTTGATCTCCACGGTCACTTGGAAGAGGTATAATATAAGGCCAAATATCCATATCTGAAACCCAGTAATATTAATGAAAAAATCTACTTAATGAACTCTACTAACTTGAAGATAATTCTCAATCAACAGTATGGAGTGTATGTTCATATTCAAAAGTGGAAAAAAAAACAATATTCTCTTTTATAAGAATTATGTCTCCTTCCACATACAGAGTCATTCCATTTTCATTTCGGTTAAGATCTTTCAAGAAGTTGAATATTCGATCATATTAAAACTTTAGTCATTGAATGGTTATATTCATTATTGATGCTGAAGTGGAGAACAGTTAGATGGTGCGTCAAAAGACTTTTAGTGATCGAGATTTCATTTCAACCCCTGAAGGGTTTTTCTTCTGTGTCATTGGTAACATTCATCCACAAGATAGGATAATTGCTTACATCAAGTATGTTCCAAATGAAAAAGGAAAGTGGGGTAAAAAGAAACGGTACAAAAGGATCTTGAGATCATATACAACTCCCTCGGTTAAAGAAACATTTCAAATTCTTGAGAAGCAAAATCCAGAATATCTTTTTCACTCGGAGATTCTGTCTATCAAGATGTCGGCTGTTCCTATAAACCTTATAAAGAGGCATTATAAGCCCGAAGATAAGTTGTTAGAACTACTCTCACATACAAAAAAGGGACAACGTGATTCATTAGAAGAAAAAGTTGTAGAGTTTGTGAAAATATTATCCGATGAGAGTGATATCAACACTAATTACTTTGGTGTCACCGGTTCAATCTTACTGGAGATATACAACCCAGTCTTTTCTGACTTAGACATTATTGTTTATGGTCGTAAAAACACGCTCCGAGTTAAGGAAGCTATGAAAAAGCTTTACTCGAAAGGTGTTGTTGATCGGTTCAAAGGGTCTTACCTAGAAAATTGGGCTATGAGAAAAACTGAGCAATTCCCTATTACTTTTCCAGAGGCAAAACAAATCTACAACAGAACTTGGAATCGAGGCTTTTTCAAAGAAACAATGTTCTCTATTCATCCAGTGAAGCTTGAGGCAGAAGTTAAAGAAAAGTTTGGAGATAGGAGATTCATTCCAAAGGGACTGACAACTATTCATGCAACAATTACTGACATAGAAAACTCGTTTTTCTTACCGGCGACTTATCAAATAGGTCAAGTAATTTACGACGATGGACACTCTGCAGAGTATGTTTCTGAGATTACGAGTTACGACGGTTTTTACGGTGGCATCTTCAAAGAAGGCGAAACTATCGTCGCGAGAGGAAAACTTGAAGAAGTTGTTGATCGTAAAGGAAAGACTAAAGGTCATAGAGTTTTAGTGGGATCCTTTGAAGCTCTAGGTAAAGACTATATTAAAGTGTTAAAATAAAACTCACAATATTGAAATTTTTAGGACTTAATGCAAAAGACATCGAAATGATTTTCCTATTTTACAACTATCACTATTATACTGGATGGCTTTCAAAATACTATAGCAATTGGGAAAGGTTTTGCTGATAATCTCTCACCTCAACATTCCTAGAACAACTGTTTTGTAAGATTCTGAATTCAGAAATGTATGATAACCAACAAACATTAAAAAAAGACTGTCTTTTAGCAGAGAGAGAAAAGAAAAAAGATTTACAAAGTAAATTCAAAATTCAACTCGCTTTTTAGCGAGTTCAGAATAGATCTTTGCTTTTCGTATAAGATTTACAAAAGAGTCTTTTACAGTGATTTTTAAGCCGATTCTGTAAAAGAGTTCTTTTATGATGGCGTCTTCAATGGCAATAGCGCCATGACCAAAAAGTTTTCTTAAACCTGCATGGAAAGCAACGATTTCTTTCGGAATGTTTCTCTTCTCTATAAAAACAACCGTTTTTAGATACAAGTATAATGTCTTAGCAACCTCCTTACCCAAGACATCAACTAAAATGTTATCTATTACCTCAATTAGTACCTCATTGAAATTAATGTCTTTGTGCAGACTGTGAGGCAATTCTATTCAATGAATTTAAAATTTAATTCAGTATTTAAGATCTCTATTACACTGTTTAAGAAATTCAAATATATATTGTGAAATATTTCAATTTCAAAATCAATTGCTTTAAAAAATATTTAAAATCATTAAAATTTTCCTTTCTCTATGAAGTACTTGTGAAGAGAAATCATGGCTTTCCTATAATCTTTCTTTTCGATGAGAACTGCTGATGAAATATTTGAAACTCCAATTTCTACTGAGATGAGAACATCGCTTAGCGCCTTGCCAATTGCTCCAATAATTCCTACTCTATAAGCCATGCCAGCACCGATTACGCCAATGAAGGCTTGATTGTATGGTTTAGATATCGTAATATTCATTTTCTTCCGGTACTTGGATATTTCTTCCTCAATCTCAGATCTTCTTTCAGTCTCTAGAAAAGCAAAAGTAACCTTTCGCCTGTGTCCACCTGAAGATATTGTATCAAATATGTGTCTCAGACGGTTCAGTTCAGGTAGATTATAAACAAGATCATAACCTTCGAAGTCGTAAACGATCATTTCGTCTTTTCCAGCAACTAGCTTAACTGGTTTCTCTTTACGTATCAAATGTTCAGGTAGCTCTTTTACAATTCTTGTTTTAGGGCCATCCAGATCAATATAATTTGCCATGTATGTTTCAGAGGGACAATGCTCCAGTAATGAAAGATACAAGCCAATTCTAGCCCTTTTAGCTCCTAATGAAACTGCGTCTAACAATTCATCAACAGTTAAAACAGGAACAGTTCTTACTGTTGAAACAATATCTGGGTCCGCGGTCAGGATTCCATTAGTATCAGTAATTATCCAAAGTTCATCAGCTTCAAAGAATCTGGCAAGTTCCATGGCAACTTGATCTGATCCTCCTCTTCCAAGAGGCACTATCCTGTCTTTCTCAGAATCAACAGCTGCATAGCCAGGTATTACAAAACAATCACAAGAATCAAACTCTTTTTTCATTTTGGCGCATTCTTGTTTAGATTTTTCAGAATCAATTTTCCATCCACCATCTTCTGTGTTAACCTGTAGAGGATAGGTGCTGTCTTGAAATCGTTTTAGACATACTTTGACACTGCGATTTTCTAACTCACGAAAAAGAATCTCAGAAGAAATCTCTTCTCCGATCACCTTTACTTCATTAACCATTGATCGATCAGGTTTCTTTCTAATTAGTTGCAACTTATCTAATAGTTCTGTAAAAACGACTTTTGAAAAAAGCCTGTCAGAATCTTTATGCTTCTTCTTTATCGCTTCAACATTTTTTTCTACTAATGGCCTATCGTCTTGAACTGCAGCTTGAACTGCATTAAGTAGTAAATCGGTCACGCCTAAACGTGCTGAAACAACAGAGATAACCTTGCAACCTCTATCTGTCTGAGAGGAAATCGTGTCACAAGCTTTACCAACTTTTTCAATTTCATCTATCGTTTTACCTCCAAACTTATCCACAACAATCCTTTTTTTGGGCATTCAAGCTTCACAATCCGAGTAGGTTAATAAGGATCAGACTATCTTTATAACAACGTTTTAACATTTTTGTCAAGCTATCAATTTTCAAAGGTGTTTGAAGATGAATGATAAGTCAATTGTGTATTTTGCTTCCACTGAGACTCCAGCTTTAAAACGTGAGTATTCTCTCGCAAGAAAGTTTGATACGATAATAGACAGGCTCGGAGTAAAAGAAGTAGTGAAAGATAAGGATGTGGCTATCAAGATGCATACTGGATACAAGCTCAACTATACAACTATTCACCCGTTTTTAGTTGGGCGTCTTGTCAGTGCAATTAAGGAGGCGGGAGGTAATCCTTTCGTCATCGATATTCTTAGGCAAATCCGTCATGCGAGACTCAAAGGTTACACTGAGGAAGTGATTGGTTGTCCAATGTTTCCAGTGGCGGGAATAAAGGACAATTATTTCATAGAAAAAAAGGTGAACTTCAAAGGAGTTAAAACCCTAAAAATGGGTGGATCAATCAGAGACGCTGATGTTCTAATCAACTTGGCGCATTTCAAAGGACATAATTCAACAGGTTATGGTGGAGTGATTAAGAATCTAGCTCTTGGATGTTTTACGGAAGAGTCTAGATATGCTATGCATGAAACGATTATGTTTGATTCTTTCTTAAATGTTGAGAAATGTACAGATGTTGACAAGCTGATTAAAGCATGTCCCTTTAATCTGATAAAGTGGAAAAAAGGGAAATTACAGGTAACACTTGACTTATGTAATCAATGTATGAGATGTATTCAAACAGATAAAAACGGTTGTATTCAAATAAACAAGAAGAACTTTGAATCCTTCTTTGAAATTGTGGCAATAGCAGCTGAAGTAGTTCTCTCGGAGATCGGAAGAAAAAACATCTTCAATATTAATGTTGCATTCGATATAACTGAATACTGTGACTGCTGGGGATTCACTACAGGAAACATCTTGCCTGACATTGGCTTCCTAGGCTCGAAAGACATCTTAGCCTTAGATAAAGCCACACTCGACCTCTCAGTAGATAAACAATTAATCATTGAGAACGTCTCCAAGACTTCAGATATCAATAATGATCCAGAATTACACCCGTTAGCAAGAATTCATGGACCCTATAAAGACCCATATATCCAAATTAAATTCGGAGAAAAACACAACTTAGGAAATACAAAATATGAGATAAAGGAAATTCTGCCTGCACAAAAAATCAGCAAATCAGCTCCTGCTTTCCCAAAAGCTATTAAACTATATCAAAATACCGCCAAACATGATTAACTCAATTTGAACAGTTCTGAATGCATTATATGCTTTCTCGTACAAAGTTAAGGTTACGTGCAGCGTTCATCATGGGATCTTTGCCTGGTGGTGTCTCCAAAATTAAATAACCGTCTTAGTTCATTTTATGGATTGCCTTTTTTACAGAAATGAAATCGACGCTTCCATCCCCAAGTTGTACAGCCCACTTTGTTCCTCTGTCTTTTTCACCTTTTCCTAAGGGAGCTCTCTTTTCTCGTAATTTCATTAGTTTGCGCGCGCCATGTCACTTGGATAAGTTTAGTTAATTGGTTTTAGGATTGTTCTTAGTTCTTCTATGTTTTTATTAATAGAGATTAGATCCCCGACTGCTTTAATCAATCCAACTGGAAGCAACACTTCAACTGATCCGAGTAGTGGTTTTTTATACCCAAATTCTTTTATTGCTTCCTCTGTTAACTTAATTTGTAGATGGGTTACAGACCATTGAGATAGATCTATGTGAGCTCCACTAGTTTTTCCTATGACTCTGGCTCCTTCTTCAACAACATCCTTTCCGAGAAGTACTTTAACACTTACCATTTCTAATTCACTAATTCTCATCTATGTTAATTATATCAATATAGAATTAACCCAGCTGTATAAAATTAAAATTCAATTTTTGATTCTTTTTGGTGTACCCATCGTTTGTCTTTTTCTCCAACCCAAGATTCAATGGCGTCTTCTATTGCTCTTTTAATAACTTCCTTTCGAAACCGTGTCTCTAATTCATCTGAAATAACCAATTTTACCTCGCCCATGAAAAACACCACACAACAATCTACTTTAAGAGAATATTACTATTTCTTGTGTCATATATTATTGATCTCTTTTTGATCAATAATTTTAAGTAATCTTTATTTTTTGATAGATTACACACCATTACTTTTTATATTGTTTCTAATCATTAGAAAGCGAAGGAATCTCTTTCTTTTTTAAAACATTCCTTACAGTAATGTGTTTCTTCTTCCTCGCTAGATCCAAAAGTAATTAACGCAGTTACAGGTAGTTTTTTTCCACAAAAAGAACAATTCTCTCTTGGAACATCTTCAGGAACATCTTCTCTGGTATCCATCTTTTCAACTGTTTCATCAATGTCTCTAACAATCTTTTCAGTCATTAGACAGCCTTCACATATACAAGCTCCCTTCACACGTTTCCCGTGCTTATCATAAATTTTTATATATCCGCTACCAAGAGCTTTTACTTTTTTCCCACACCTAATACACTTCATTGAAGTTGCTCCAAAAACAAATTATGAACAGCAAATATCAAAGAGTTAAATATAATTTTCTAAAAGACTAAGATACATAAAAGATTGGAGGAAAACAACAAAATGCCTTTTTCAGTATCTTCCTCTTTTAAAGAACATTTTTCATTCGTTGAGATGAAGATCAGAGCAAATAATCTTAAGCGATCTCTTATTCTCAGAAGCAGGATTTTTTCTTGCTTTCGATGCGATGGTAGCAGGTTATAGCCTTTATAAAATGACAAGTCTAAGCCCTTTAAAAGTGGAGTATTAGAGAATAATATTCGATTGGAAATTACTTCTGAAAGAAAGTGGAATCTCACCAGCATTAAAAATTGGATGGACTTTTATAGCTATGGGAATTATCTACATGTTCTTAGCGATATTTATCGTATTGTGACAATGTGCCGATGGTTAACAGAACCAAATTTTGTAAAAGTGGTATAGATTATTTTGTGATAGTCACATTTAAAGTGTAATCTATGCATAAACAGAGATAATTTTAAGTAATTACAAATGAAACCTATGAAGGTTTGATGTGGTGACAAAATTTTGCCTGATACTAAAATGAAGTGTAAGATTGTGACTTTTGAAGAAATACACAACATGGTC
>JAUVYS010000019.1 GCA_030602965.1 Candidatus Bathyarchaeota archaeon
ACACAGCAGCCTTTATCTCGAATCTACGGTGACCCTCGAGTAGGTATTAATCAGGTATATCTTGGAACTTCTGGAGCAGATAATAAATATATTCACATCATCGGAACTGTTGGTGAGGGTGAAGTTAATGGTGTCGCTCAGGTAGATAGTATTGATCAAGTTTTTCTTGACGACGAAATTTACACCGAGTTTGGAAGCCTCGTTCATTACGAATTCTTTACAGGAACATCAACTCAAAATGTTTGTGCAACTTTAAATACAGCTATTCCTGCATGGACTGATCCTCTTCGTAATACAGCTTATCTTTATATGAGAATTGAATATGATTCAGATGTTTTTCAAAGCCTTCCTAATATCACATTGAAAGTTGAAGGTTTAAAAGTTTTTGATCCTCGAGATGATACCACAGCTTATTCTAACAATGCAGCCCTTGCAGCAAGAGATCTAATTTTAGCTTCTTCTCTTAGAGGTGGTATGCAAATTGCCAGTGGTCGTCTTGATACAGACAGCTGGAAGGACGCAGCAAATTACTGTGATGCCAAAGGCTGGACAATCGGAATGCCTGTTAATAAACCTCAGGCAGTTATAGATAATCTTTCAGCTGTTTTAAGTTGCTATCGAGGAGCTGTAATTTATTCTGATAATCTTTTTAAGGGAAGATATAAAGACCTAAATTATGAATCTGCTGTTATGGATATAGATGAAGATGATGTTATAGAAGTTGGTGAAAGCAGCTTACGAGTTCTTCAGCCATCAGTTTTTGATACACCTAATGCTGTTAGGATAAAATTTCTTAACAAGGAATTAAAGTATCAGGTGGACGACTATGTGAAATCTGATTCTACCGCTATTGCAGCTGATGGAGACTACCGAGAAAAGGAACTTGAGCTTCTTGGCATAAATACTCTTGAAAATGCTCAGAAAATGGCAAACTACTTTTTAGAAAGATTCCGAGTCAACAAAACAGCTCCTTTTACAGCACGGGATCGTTGTATGTCTCTTGAACCTATGGATTTGATTCAGTTGACACACTCCTTTCCTGGGTGGACTGATAAGCTTTTAAGAGTTACGAATGCTCAGTTTGTTGAAGGTCTCGTTCAGCTTGACACGATTGAAGAGGAGTCGGATTTTTATGATGATACATACAATTTAGACTCGCATGATTGGCACGACACAACTTTGCCTCGACCATCAGCCAGCCCTTATTCTGTTATAAATGTATCTCATGTTGAAGAGGTTTATTACTATCGTAATCGAAGTTTTACCAGATGGAAAGTAGATTTTGATAAACCAGCTGTTGCAGATTATCCTTGGTGGGATTATGCAGAAATTTGGATCAAAGTTGGTGTTGCAGGTAGTTGGAAGTTTATGACAAAAGCTACAACAGATTATATGCTTGATCCAGTTGAAGAAGGAGAGACTCACTATTGCAAGATGCGTTCAGTTTCAATTCATGGTGTTAAAGAAGATTTTGATTCTGCCCAGACTGTTTCAAAAGCTATTGTAGGAAGAACTGATGTTCCCACAGACATGTCAGCAATAACAGCTGTAGCTTCTGGTGATAAAGTTAGTGTTTATGGAGACGAACTTGCTGATCCCGATATTGCAGGATACGAACTCCGTTTTGGTACAGCTTGGGTAGGAGGAGTTTTTGTCGCTTTTAATGAAACGCCTAACTTCAGACTTGCTGGTATACGTCCTGCAACCTTTACTTTTTGGTGTAAGGGTAAAGATAATGCTGGACGCTATGCAGCAAATCCAGTTTCTACAAGTGTTATTGTCTTCTATCCTGCAAATTATTCTGACAAAAATACATGGTCATGGGATTTTAATGAAATTGGAACTCATGATAACACGGAATATTGGGTTCCTAGTGTATCTGATGATAATCTTATAGGTTATTGGCCTCTTGATGAAACATCCGGTACTAATGCTCCTGATGAAAGCGGCAACTCCAATGACGGCACACTCGTCAACATGGAAGATGCCGACTGGGTTGATGGTAAGGTTGGGAAGTGTTTGAGTTTTGATGGGACTAATGAATATGTCCTGACAGACCCTATCGTTTTTTCAGGCAACATGACCATAAGTGGGTGGGTTAAGCCCGATACATTTGATACTGGTTATGAAAGTAGTTTTGGATGCTTTCAATACCATGGCGGTTCGAGTGGAACAGGATGGTCAGTAACACCTATAGCCACAGCCATTAGGTTATGTGTTGGACGGACTGGAGTGAATTATATAACACATAACTTTTCTTGTACCATCCCCACGACTTCTTTTTCACATGTTGTAATAACTTACGACAGTGGATCATTCAAAGCGTATCTGAACGGGGAGCAGGTAGGAAGTGGCTGGGGTCAGTCTGCTGTTTATAATGGTGCGGGAGACAAAGTTCATATAGGTAGATGGGCATGGGACTATAATGGTTGTTATTACAAGGGCAAAATCGACGAAGTCCGCATCTATGACAAAGCTCTAAGTGCTGCTGAAATAAAAACTCTTTACGAGAATCCATCTAACGAATACTTGGGTATAACCGATGTTCTTAAGTGTAGTCACACAGGTGGTGTTCTTGTTGGTACTTGGACATCTCCTGAGTACGATTTGGGATCGGAAAAGACTGTTAGAGTTTGGGGTGATTTCAGAACCTCTTTTGTTAGCTCAGCTGTTTCGTGGGAAGGAATTTTTCCTGGAGCAACCTTGTGGTCAGCTAAGACTGATGCAGATACAAAGTGGTATGATCTCACTGCACCAGATGTAGCGGCGATTTTATCAGCTAAGATAAAGTGGGGAACAGCAACAGGGGTTTATCCTTATGAAACTGACTTCTTTGAAATTTTGTCTCCAGAGTTTACAGCACGATATCTTCAGGTAGAGATAAAAATTATTGATCCTCAAGCAGATGCCAATTTATTTCTGAGAGAGTTAAACCTAAAAGCTGCATATTGGAGTTAAAATGATAAAATTTCGAGTTGACAGGATTGTTAATGACAAAGGAGGACACGTCGTTTATATTCATGTTTACGATGATGCAACAGAAGAGATTCTGGAAACTGCAAGCTTTGTTTGGAAAGATAAAGAGAATTTTAAACTTAGATTAAAAGAAAAAACTTCAACTCTGAGGTCTGATTACGACGCCAAAAAAGCTCGAGAAGTTGAAGTAAATCAGGCTCTCCAAGAACTTGAGATGGAGACGAAATAATGGCCCGTGGATGCATAGTAGAGAATTCCAGAAGCCAAAAAACTCGTAGTAACAACACTTCGGGATATAAAGGGGTCTACTGGGAAAAACAACTTAAAAAATGGCGTGCTCGAATAAAAGTTAATTATCAAGGAGTTCATCTCGGTGTCTTTTCTGACAAAGAGGAAGCAGCTAAAGCATATAATGCAGCTGCACTTGAATACTTTGGTGAGTTTGCCAAACTTAATATCATAGAAAAGGAGGTGATCCTTTGAGCCAAACATACACAGATAATTGCTTTGCAACTGGTCATGCAGTACAGACAGATATGCAAAACATCGAGGATAACTTTGCAGCTCTAAAGTCTTCCTTCTCAGGAAACGCTGATCCTGCTGACTTAATTGCAGGAATGTGGTGGCTTGATACAAACAACGATATCTTGAAGATTCGAAATGAGGCAAATAATGCTTGGTTGAGTGTTTGGGATTTTGCAAATAATAAGCCAGTAATTACTAATTTGTCAAATGAAATTACAAATGCTATGTGTGCTGCAGCTCTAAAAGATCCCATTGCAGCTACTGCAGGATTACGAACTCTTGGAACAACAGCTCAAAAAGCTGCTGCAGGCAATGATTCAAGATTTGAAACGGTATCTGATGGATATGTGACAAATGCAAAATTGTCGGGCCTGGTTGCTGGGGACGCTCCTGTTGCACAAGCTGATGCTGAGAAGACTAAGACGAACCAACCTGCATATTCAAAAATAAAAGAGATACAGATAGGACAAGCAGGGACATACAGGATCAAGTTTGATTTGAAATCAGGTGGTGCTTATACCGCCTATGGCAGAGTATATAAAAATGGAGTGGCTGTCGGCAGCATACAGACAAATGGCACAAGCAATTATGTCACAAAAAGCCAGGACATTGCTGGTTGGAGCATAGGCGATTTATGTCAACTATATTATGCAACTTATAATGCAGCGGTAGCGGATGTGTATGTCAAAAATTTTAGAATCTTCTGTGATTACTCAAGAAACGGTATAGTTCTACTTAATTAACGATGTCAACAGATAAGAAAAAGCATCGAGCAAAAGTAAGAAATCATTGGACTAAGAAACGTAGAAGACGTGACAGACAAAAAAAGAGGTAAGCTATGCCATGGGTAGAAATAGGTGCATGCATCGGAGTGTTTGTCTTTATTGGTAGTGGATTAGGCTTTTTACACAAACAAGTTAAGTGCAAACAGAGTATAGTTCTGTGTGATGAAAGAACAGATCATATTAAAGAATGGCGGGAGGAGAAGGAAAAAGATTTGGCTAAAGGTGATGATAAATTTACTCAGATAATGAAAACTCAGCATGTCTTTGATCTTAGGTTGGTAAAGATCGAGAGTTATGTTGGATACTTAGCAAGACAAGGTGGGTATAAAGATGATACAGCTACAGTTTTTCCACCAACAGTTTCAGAGGAAAAAGAACATGATTGATTGGAATAAAATTAAATATTTTAAAAAACACCACTTTTCGGAAGATCCGGATATATACGCAGAGCCGCAGCTTATAATGAATCTTGACAATTACAGAAAACAGCTCGGTAACAGAGTTTATCCTTCTCCTGTAGAAGGAGCTCTGGCAAGGTTTGAAGATACGGCTAAGGGCTCAGAACATTATGCAATAAGCCGAAAATCAACAGCGATTGACGTTTTTCCTAAAGGTAGCATTCTGAAAGCCTGGACAGTTGCAGTAGCTTCGGGTCTTTGGACAGGCATTGGTGTTTACTTCGATACAAAGTACCGAAGCAAATCTTGGTGCATGCTGCATCTTGACAACAGAGAAAAAAGACTTCTCTGGTATAGGTTGAATAAAAAAGATTACTTTTATCCTTTATATTCAGAAGTTCACATGAGAAAAATGATGCAGCTGCTCTTAGTACAGGAGGAATTTTGAAAGTAGATTGTCATCTTTGTAAAACAAGAGGGGTTTTAGCTCTTTTAGACAACACCGCAACAAGACCCCTGTTTCGCTGTAGCGTCTGTGGCGGAGAGCTGAATATACCTTTTGAAATAAAGCAAACATCTCAAGAGATTCCAAAGAATTTAGCTGACGCAGCGAAATTGCATAGTCAGGTACTCTATGAAGCTGCAATTCTGCTTTTTGGTGTTATGTCAAAGAGTTATATATCAGCAAATTACTTAACAGGTAAAAAAGACCGAGATAAACTTTTCAATCTGGATTATAAGCTGGATAAGGATTTAGTTGAAGAATATCAAGCTCATCTTACAAAACTTGCTTTTTCGAGGGTGAGACAGGTGCTTGATGTACTTCCTCCTGAGGTAGCTGAGGCTGAGGAGTTAGATTGGAAAGAAGATCTTGAAAGGTTTAAGGAGGCTAAAAAATGGGATGGTTTACAGGAGCTTTAACAGGACTAAAGGCAATACTCGGAACGCCCAAAGCAGTAACATCAATAGCTGAAACAGTTCAATCCGGTGTTGCTATATGGGATAAGTCGAAATTTACAGATCAAGAAAAAGGTGAGCTTAATATTGAGGGTGTTAAACTTTTTCTGCGAATTCAAGAAGCAACAGCAAATGAAAACAGTCTGAAGTCAATTACAAGAAGATGGCTGGCTTGTAGCATTGTAGGTACATATCTTCTCTCTTTCTTCATAGGTTTGATATGTTTAATTTTTTCACCTAAAGCTGCTACGCAAGTTAAAGAAATGGTTGTAGCTTGGCAGTTAGATTATCTTGCTCTGGGCGTATGCTCTTTCTACTTCATTTATTATGGAGCAAGTCAATTCATTAATAAGAAAAAATAGAACCCACTCTTTCTATGTCTACTCTCCTTTCGATGGAGATCAGGCTGGTCACCTGATCCCCTAAATATAAGAGGCAAATGAAAAAAGTAGTACTTATTGCAAGCTATTCGGTAATTGAGCCTTTAAGTTTACTGCATCTTTCAACAGTTGCAGAACAGGAAGGATGGAATGTTCAAATTCGACTACTCAAGGAATTCGATTCATCAACCACTAGGAAGCTGTTAAAAACAAATTCTGATTTAGTCGGTCTCTCCATCTACATAGGAAATCACTCAAAAATGTTAGATCTTGCAGATTCCCTGAGGAAACAAAAGGTTCCTGTAGTTGTAGGTGGTCCTCATGCATCTTATTTTCCTGAAGAGTGTTTAGAACATGCCGATGCGGTAGTTGCTGGCGAAGGTTTTCGAGGCTTCCGACAGGTCTTACAAGGCAAACGTGGTTTAATAAGAGCGAATCAGGAAAAATTCCCCATAGCCTCCAGAGAGAACTTTTACGCCGAACATCCAGAACACGGAAAAAGCTATATCAAATCTGTCATCACAGGAACAGGATGTCCTTATAGATGCACATACTGTTATAACAGCGTAAGTCCTTTTCCGAAGGCTCAACGTTCTGTTGACGATATTATTGAGGAAGTAGAAAATATTAGGATAGTTTCTCCCGACACAAGAATAATATACTTTCAGGATGACGTTTTCGGAGCCAATCTTGAATGGCTCAGAGACTTTGTTTCAAAATATCAAGGTCTGCCTTTCCATGCTCAGATGCGCTTTGAAATGGCTAATCCTTACAATCAATCTGGAAAGGAAAGAATTGATCTTTTGAAAAAAGCTGGATGTACCGGCCTGACCTTTGCAATAGAGTCAGCATCATCTGTTGTTCGAGATGAAATTTTAAATCGAAAGATGACAGAAGCTCTGATGTTTGATGTCTTTTTGTATCTAAAAAGTCAAGGCTTCAAAGTTAGAACTGAACAAATGCTGGGTCTGCCTCTCGGAAAAACATCAGTTGAAACACCTATCGAATTGGATGCAGATTTAGATACGTTGGCTCTCAACGTTGAATTAAGAAAAAGGACAGGCCTTCCCGACATGGCTTGGGCTTCAATATTCGTACCTTATCGAGGAACAAAGATTTGGGATTATTGTGTCGAGCATGGTTTTTATTCTGGCCGTAAAGTGCCGGAGACATTTTTCGAGCAGTCTATCCTTGACTTTTCTCAAGATTATAAGACTAAGATGATGTTGCTTAGAGACCTGTTTAACTATTTCGCTTTGGTTCCTGAAGGTCACAAGCTGGCAAGAGATTTTCTTGAAGGAAAGCATAGTTTTAAAACTCTGAGCTCTATGACAAAGAAACATTTGTACGATCAAGTTCTATATCAGTAAAGACACCTCTTGGATCAAATTTCATCACGATCTCTCCTCGAAGAGCTTTTTGATTTACAGCTAAGGTGTTTGCCTCTATTCCTTCTCTCCACAGAGCAAAGTTTCGTTTACTCTCTTGCATTATGATACAAGCAATGTTTCTCTTTTTAAAATAGTTGAACCAAGAAATGAGATCCTTTGGAGCAATGCAAGCCTTTGAAAATTTGAAATATGGGTATTTCATATTATACCTCGGTTCTTTTATATGACATTGCTTTCACCATATCTTCTACACAATCTTTGCAGGCTGGACTATCTTCGTCAAACCGCCCTCTGTTAGGACAATCCTTTGGAAATCTCCAACCACTGCAGCCACCACCATCTGCTTCATTGAATTTAACTCTATCTAATTCTTCAACAAGTTCAAGTGGTTCTCCATGATGTCTATATAATCCTGGAAAGACAGCTATGATTTCAGCACCATGAACTTCTGTAATTGTGCCTATCTTTCCTGAGGATTTACCTCTGACTTTATCTCCAATTTTTATAGCCTTTTCTGTTTTTATCCAGGTCATTATAACTCCCTTTAATACTGTCTTTCATATACAGAATTGATAGTATCTTCCTTGATCCGTGCTTTTATCATAGGCTTTAAAATCTTCATTATAAGAAGCATAAGCCTTTCGCTGTCATGGGTTTCGCAATAAAGTGCATGTAAAACATTTGACAGTTTATGTTCCAAGCTGGCATGCATATCACTTTGTGATCTTGCAAAAGAATCCATTTTTTCATAGTGGTCAATCAAATCTAAAAGAGGACGGGTTCTTACAATAACCTGATTTCGTAGCCCTCGTCGACTTTCTTCATTATATATATCTCGCTTTAGTTTATCTAAAAAGCTCATTTCACTCCTCCATGAAATTCTTTTAGTGCATCCCTCATTGGAATTGGCTGGATAAATTCTTCAGGAAAACCAAATCCAAGATTTCCAAAAATTATACCTCTGTTATTTTCCACCATCTTAATTTGAGGCAATGGTCTTACAGCATTCCAACAGAATTCTATAAACTCCTTCCACCAGTTCCTCTTCTGTCCTTCTGTAAGCATAACTCCCAAACCATCCCAAGTGGTGAAGTCGGGGTTTTGTATCCAAACAGACGTAGTCATCGAGAGCCTTGTCCCACAGTGTTTGCAATGAAACGGGTAAGAACCCTCTTTCTCATTTACTTCATGCCAACACCCATCAGGACACAGGATGTAGTATAGTTCTTTATCTGTCATCAGTTCCACCTCGTCATCTCCGGAGGCAGCTCTTTAAATACCTCGATCTGATTTTTTCTGTGCCTTACCGGATTCATTCTCGAAATAGCTTCTTTTATCATCTCTGTATGGTTGGCATCGAAGAAAAACTCTGTTTCATAAGCTTCTCCATCTTTGCCCTGAAACATCATAAGTATTCTTCCCTTTCGATCAATGATGCGAGTGAAAACTTTTACTGCTTGTATTTTTGTCGTTTTACGAGCCATCTTTTTCTTCCTCCTTTGATAAATATATGAAGCGAGCCCACTGGATACCATCTTCAAGACCTCTTACAAAAATCTTAGCATCTTCTTCTCGATCAAAGCCCTTAAGAAAAGATGAACCTTTACCATCACAGGCAATGGCAGGATAAAACTTTCCATCAGGACTTCTTTGATAATATGCTCTAATTTCTTTCTCCATCTTCTTTCTCCTATCTCGGCTCTTCAGCGGGCTGAAAATACGAGATATTTGTTTTTTCTCTTTGTAATAAACCATCCTCATTTCACCATACACAATTTGTGCACTGTATCCTTTGGGTACCGATTCAAAAGTCTCATGATACACGTTGAAGAGAAGCGAATCAGACATAAAGTCATAAGATGCAGCTGAAAAGTAGGCATCTTCTGGTAAACCATCAAATACAGGTACATGAAAAGCTGGGACGCTGATATTTCTTGCATTGAATAAGTTCAGGATAGCTTCCGGATTGACTGCATATATCATAAAGCGTCTTTGATCTCTTAGGTCTTTAATTCTACTCATGGTAAATTACCTCCGCTTGCTTTTGTTACAGGAGACCAGATGATTACGTCAAATTCATCGATGGATCTTTCATCTGCAGCTTCCGGATTTGGATCTCTTACAACCTTCCCATCCCAGTAGACAGCATGCATAATGCCTGGAAATCTTTCTGATTTAACTACGACGTAAGCAGGATTATCTCTAATAGAAAAATTGATATAAAGATTACTCTCTGCATTGAGCTTCTTTGACACCTCGGCTCCATATCCAAGAACATAACCTTTTTTTAAAACATAACGATGTAAGTCTATATCACTATAAGGTGGTTTTTCCTCGATCCAATCTTCAAATTCTTTCATCGTTGTATTTGTAATCATCGCTGCTACTGCTGCAACGCAACTTACATCATCATTTTGTTTTATCGTTTTCATCACGTCCCTTTCTCAAAACTTTATAAACCACACCTTCTCCAATCCCAAGGATGGATGCAACCTCAGGAACAGTCATCTTCTCAATATCATACAAATAATGAATTAAGGCTTCAAAGGCAGAAACGCCATCACTCGTTTTTACCTTCTTCAGTACTCGAACTATCGGTGGGTTTATCCTCAATTTTTGTCCTTCTCCCTAATATGAGTCCAAGTTTTTCCTGTCTTAATGGATGATATGTTAGTTCTGTCAACACTAAACATTTTAGCAAGAACTTTTTGGGAAACACCCAATCGCAAAAATTGCTTAATTGATAAAACTTCATAATCAGGAAAGTTCTTGATACTTTTCCATACCTCAGTTATCTTTATCATTCTTCTCCTTCGGCTTGTCTTCGACTTTTTCTTTCTTACCTAAGGTGTAGAAGATGCCTCGTTTTGAAGCTGTCATTGATATCCTATTTGCTTCAATTAGTGTATCTACAATGTCCTTAAATTCTCCTTTACTTTGAAGCCTTCTATAAATCTTTCTAAGAAGAACAGAATGTGACATAGGCTCCGGATGATTTGTCCTTATCATAGAAACAACCAGGTCAGCAATCGTACTTTGAGCTGTTGCTCCTATAAACGTCAAAACATCAGCCATCTTTGACTCGACAAGCTCAACCACCTGTACAGCTTTTTTAAAGTGATCAAGCGTAATA
The DNA here is from genome assembly GCA_030602965.1 of Candidatus Bathyarchaeota archaeon. Classification (GTDB taxonomy): domain Archaea; phylum Thermoproteota; class Bathyarchaeia; order RBG-16-48-13; family JAGMEO01; genus JAGMEO01. Next base: position 10,546 of record JAUVYS010000019.1, read on the forward strand.
ACCATATTATCCGACTCTGCTACAGAAAGAATTATAGCAGCTTTCCAAACGTGATCATGCTTTCTCTCATAATAAGCACTTAACTCAGCCGGAGGAATGTCAGGAAACTTTTTATACCATTTATCGAAAGCTGCATCAGCTTCATCTGTAACCTTTATTTCTCCATAAAGCTTAGAAATCTCATTGAGATCGTGGATTAAAGGATCACGCAGTTCCTTTCTCAGTTTGGGCTTCGACACTCTGGCTCCACGTTCTCCGACAACAAGAAGAATCCTCCCGATGAGGCCACTTGTCAAAGCCATAGAAGGAAAGATTTCACTCATCTGCTCTGGCGTTGTTCCTGCAAGAATTGTCAGACAGGGGTTTCTCACAGAAACAACACCCTTTGTTCTCGTAGTAAAATCAAGCTTAGTCTTTGAAGAGTATGCGGCAGTTACAAACGACATCAAATCTGAAATGTATGCTGCCTTTCCAAAAAGGTTCGACAACTCATCTGCATGGATTAAGACACTCCCATCAGGTACAACTCTGCCATTAGGAAGCATTAAAACTCTCTGCATATTATCCAATAGACCTTCGACAGTCATTCTTTCATGAAGAACTGAGAGGTCTTTGACATCATTAAGCAAATCTAATCCTATTTCCATTGCGACGCTCTTTCGACATGTACCCGACTTTGCGACAAGAACAACATATTGATTAGGATAGATTCTATAAGCATCTCTATCAATCCAGACGTTCCGTCTCAATGTTGCAGTTATCATTTGTGAGGCAACCCAAAAGTGGTAAATGGATGGAGACTCTTGCTTGATGATATATTTCTTATATGACAGAAGCCAATTATCTAATTTTCTCACGAGGGCCTCCTTTAAACTCGGATGACCTTCTTCTTTAGCTTGATTGCAAGCTTACGTTCTTCCTGAGCTCCTGAGGATACAGACCATCCTGGCATCAATGCAATAATATCAGAACGTCGTACCATTTCAAGGCAGCCCTCTAAGAAAATTTCATCTCGACACTTTCCATCAAACAGCGCAGAATTACTGTGTGGGCAAATGACAGCAAAGCCCATTTTCCAAAAACGAATTGCCTCCTTTCTTGCCCTGTAAATATTGAGAAGCCTTCCAAAAACTGTTCGAGCCCTATATGGACCGCATATAAAAACTATCTGCATGTCAACCCCTCTGTCTTGTAAGAACTTCCTGAACTTGATAAAAAAGATCCCTTGTAATTTGAATGTCATACAAGGCTCCATGAAGTTTCTTTTCTTCGACTTTGATGCCGAATCTTTTTGCAACGGTGGAAAGCTTAAAATCTATCAATGCAGGTCTTTCTTCCATAAGAGTTAGACCTGCCAGAGTTGCAACATCAATTATTGGATAGAAGAAAAAAGATCCGAAATAAAAGTCACTGTTTTTCATAAAAAACTCTCTCAGAAAATTTGCATCAAACAATGCACTGTATCCGATAAAGTGAAGTTTGTCTTTTTTATCATATTTATCAACATAGCGAGATAGTTTTTGCGTGAGCTGTTTATATGCCATTTTTGGAGACATTCTTTTAAAAATCTCATCTTTGGAAACATTGTTGATTGCTAAAGCTTCCTCGTCTATTAGATCATCTTCAAAGGGACAACATTTGAGGACGAACTCATCGATAAACCCTCCAATTTCAAAAATACAGGCTATCTCAATGACGCCATGCTTCATGAAGTCAAGGCCCGTAGATTCTATATCAATAAAACATTTCTTAATCATTTAACCACCTCCTTTCTAATTAATCTCTTTCAAATCGTGCCAATTTTCACCAGCAGAAATTTCTATTGGAATTTTGATTTATAAATTAGCTTATCTTTCTCTGTAGGTTTGAACTTAATATGAGTCCAACTTTGATCCCGATGAATCTTCACAATAGCACCCCTACTGACTCTGAACATTTTAGCAATTTTTCTCTTTTTCGCCAAGTCTCACTACTCATCCAAAACCTCCAACTCATGCCAGTTGCTCCCAATCATAATCTCTATAGGAATTTTAACTTTTTCATCCCAAATTTCAAACTCGATATCATAGGCATCCTTTATAGCCTGTATGCCCCTTCTGATATTATTTTTGGGGACAGAGATGAGGAGGCCGTCATGCGTATCTATTAAAGGCAGATAGTTCTTATAAATCTTTTTTATCGCCATTTTGTTGACATCAGATATGGTGCTTTGAGGAAAGAAAGCGTATCCGGCACGAAAAGTTGTATCGTCAAAACGTCCAAAGAACACCTGACGTCTACCAAAGGGATTATACAACATCCGAGTCTCTCGAATTTGTTCTCTTACCCATGCATGAAAGAAATCTTTTATGCCAGGATATGTTGCATAATAAAGAGCTAACTTTTCCTTTGCTTCACTGAAAGGAATATTTGCTGCATAGGCAAATCCCCAAGGACCTATTCCGTAGTTTCCTGCATGAACTAAAGCCTTTGCAATACGATATCGAGAATCATCTTTATCAATCTCCTCTCCATAAAGGTTTAAAGCGTTTTCAATATGTATCGACCTTCCCGACTCAAATAAAGCGTTCATTGCAGAGTCTTTTGACAGCTTCGCTACGATGAGTGCCTCAGCTTGTTTCTGGTCAGCACAAAGCATAATATGACCTTTTTCGGGCACAAAAAAAGAGCGGGCATGACCAGATGTCTTGACGTTCTGGAGATTCATGCCTCTACCTCCAAGAGCACTACCTTTCTTTTTGGATCGCATCCTTCCGGCTTTGGTAGTCGGAGAGTATTGACATCGGATTCTTCCGTCATCACTAATGTTTTCTTCTGAGAAAAGAGATAGAAGTTTCTTGTGCTTACGATTTTCTACAATCAAGAGGGGCAGGTCTATCTGGTATTTGTAAGCCAATTTCTTTAAAGTGTCTTCCTGCGTATCCTTCCGTGGCATCATACACAAGTCATCATAAAACAATTTTGCGACCTGTTTCGGAGAATTTACATTAACTTCATATCCTGCAGCTCTGGCGATGTCTGCATCAATCTTTTCCGTTTTGTCTGTCAGTTCGACTCGGACTTCCTTGAGCTTTTCCAGATCAGCTCTAACGCCAGTTGTGTTCATGAGAAAGATGGGTTCAAGCGTCTCAGCGAAAAGGTTAACATAAGAATCCATCATATCTTCTTCAACGAGTTCATCTACCATTTCCTCGATGCACCAAAGAGCTGAACAACAGTCTTTGCAGTTGTAAATCCAGTGATCAGTTTCTCCTCCAGCCTTGAGTTTCGATCCTCTTTCTTCTTTTTCGTCCTTTTTAAAGAACTCCATATTTGTGTAGATGCTTGTTATAACGTCAAGTTTGTGAGGAAGTTCACTATAAAGACAAGCATGCATAAGCATTGGGTCAAAGATAGGTATCGACATTCGAATTCTATGATTTAGCATTATCTCCCAATCGAAGAGGACATTCTGATTTGTTATATTGAGCTTAGGGAGAACTTCCGACAGGTGTCTCCAGATAGCAGCCTCTTCTACTTCATTCCAGTAGTTTCTGCCGTCACCCCAAAAGAAAGGAATGCAGATAGCCTCCGATCTTGACCATGCAATGCCGATGCAGGAAAGTAGGTTATGAGGC
>JAUVYS010000080.1 GCA_030602965.1 Candidatus Bathyarchaeota archaeon
AAGACGGTAAGTAAGCTTGGAACCGGTTTTAATGATGCCGACTTGGCTAAACTTCCTAAAACATTAAAACCCTATAAAATTGATCACGTTCACCCCAGAGTTGACTCTCAGATAAAAGCAGACTATTGGTTTGCTCCAGCAATCGTTTTAGAGGTAATTGGTGCTGAGTTGACTTTGAGCCCCTCTCACACTTGCGGATTGAACGTTGTCAGAGAGGGAACGGGATTAGCTATTAGATTTCCAAGATTCACAGGGAAATGGAGGAACGATAAATCAGGAGAAGATGGTACTACAGTTAAAGAGATTGTCAGCATGTACAAGGGTCAACTCAAGAAACTTTGAAAAAGTTGGTGAAGTTTATTTGCCACTGTCTTTTCTAGTATTATTTATGTGAATATTTTGGCCAAGTCAAAGGATGAGAATTCAAAAGAAGAAGTTCTGAAAAAGCTTGTGGAACTTAAAAGCTATCTTGAAGCCCGTTTGCGCAATTTAGAGGAAGAGGCAGCACAGTTAAGAGGATTTTTGGGCTCTGTCAATGAGGTTGTTATTGCTAAAAGCTTCCAGAAAGTAGAGGTGAAGCCAACTGAAATTGAAGAACAAGTGATTCCATTAAGGAATACGTCTGGAATTGTTCTAGTTGAGATGTATGTTGGAAATGACTATGCAAGAATAGTACCTGGTAAAGAGGTTACTTTTGATGTTGACACTCCTCCTTTTCAAACATTTTTGGTGAAACGCATTTTTGAGTCTATGCAAAGCCGAGACAGAGAGATGATGCAAAAAGGAGAGGTTGAACCTGACAAGCTTTTCTCTTACGAAGTTGTTGAAGATAATGGTGTTATTAAAGAGATTATGATTAAGAATTATGGAAATGATAAACGGTTGATGGAACTTAAATCCTCAGTGCGTTGGACTTTTGAGAAGATGTATGAAAAAACTCAAAAAGCCTGAGTCATCATATTTACACTTAATTTTATAAGGAGAAAATGAATAGCTCTATTTTCAATGATCAACTATGAACATTGTAAGTTTTGATGATTTTAAGAAAATTGATATGCGAACTGGCACAATAATTGAAGTTGAACGTGTACCTAACACAAGAAAGTTGTATAAGATTAGAGTAGACTTAGGTGAAAGGGGTGTGAAGCAGACTATTTCAAGTCTTGTTGGCTATTATACAAAAGAGGAGCTTCTTAATAAGAGAGTTATCTTTCTTGGAAATCTTGAACCTGCTATATTCGCTGGAGAGACCTCTGAAGGTATGCTTTTAGCCGCAGAAATAAATGATAAAGTCGTGCTCTTAACTACAGATCAGGAAATTGATAACGGAGCGAGGGTCACTTAAGAAATTTTGATTTAGCACATTATAAACTGTAACAATGAATATTGTAATCGAACCTAACTAGAGATCGATTTTAAATCTTTTTTGCTTTTGGATAAGAGCCTAGAACTTTTAGAAAAACTGATTTTTTTGTTAAGCTTTTTAAGGCTTCTTCACATCTTTTCTTCTTCCTGTGCCCTTCGAAGTCTACATAAAAGTTGTACTCCCAAGGCTTTTGCCTAGTAGGTCTTGACTCTATTTTGGTTAAATTAATGTCTCTTAGAGCAAACTCTTCAAGAGCTCCATACAAAGCCCCAGGAACGTGTTTCAACGAGAAGACTATGGAAGTCTTATCGTTGCCTGAAGGAGCAGCATCTTTATGTGAAATGAGAAAGAACCGAGTGTAGTTGTTCGGGTTATCCTCTATACCTTTTTTTAAAATCTTCATTCTATAGATTTCAGCAGCTCTCTCACTCGCTATAGCTGCAGCGTTTTTTAACTGTTTATCATTGAGCATTCTAACACTGCCTGCGGTATCATAGGTAGAAATATTTTCACAGTTCAAGCTTTCGAGAAATCCTCTACACTGGCCTAGGGCTTGAGGATGAGAATAAACAGTATCAATATCCATAAGCTTTGTGCTGGGAAGAGTAATAAGACAGTGTCGAATTCGCAGATTTAATTCACCGTTCACCATTAGATTTGAATCAAGGAAGAGGTCGTATGTTTGGTTAACACTTCCCTCAAGAGAGTTCTCAATCGGGACAATGGCACAGTCTACCTCACTATTCTCAACCAAGTTAAAAACGTCATGTAATGTTTTACAAGGCACAGCTTTGACTACTGAAGTAAAATATGAATGCACCGCCTCTTCGCTGTAAGCACCAATCTCTCCTTGGAAAGCAACCTTCAACATATTTCCAAACTCGATTCAATATCTGGCAATCAATGCGATGAGGATTAAACCTATCTTTTAGCGTTTTTAAAGTCTTGCTCCTTCTAAGGCGTAAGAACAAGGACAACTCCTTCTTTTAGGGAGATTTTTTACAGCTTCCTTCAACATTCCTTGGATAATTGGCACAGTCCTTCTGCCAACCTCAACAACTTCGTAAGAAGTAATTCTCTTCTGCATCCCTGCAGCCATATTTGATACAAAACTTACACAAGCATAACACATCTCAAGTTCCCGTGCAAGAACTGCTTCTGAGACAACCGTCATACCAACAATATCTCCGCCCAAGAATCTAAGCATCCTTATTTCAGCAGGAGTTTCATATCTTGGCCCCTCCATACAAACATATGTTGTATCATCCCAGACTTTTTGACCCTTTTTCTCAGCAGCCTTTACCAGACTTTTTCTAAGCTCAGGACAGAAGGGACTGGTCAGGTCAATGTGAGTAACAGGCGCCTTATCATGGAAGGTTCGAGGTCTAATTACTGTGAAGTCAAGGAAGTCTTGCAAGACAGCTAAATCTCCCACACCATAATCTGGATTTATAGCTCCAGTTGCACTGGTTGCCAAGATTCGTTCGACACCCAATGAGTGGAGAGCCCACATGTTTGCTCTATAGTTGACCATATGTGGAGCATACTCGTGTGTTTCTCCATGTCTGGGCAAAAAAGCCACTTCGACTTCTCCAAATTTAACAAAGGATATTATTGGAGAAGGCCCATAAGGGGTTCCAATCCTTTGTGTACTATTTACTTCGAATAAGGATTTCATTCCAGTGCCACTTATTAATGCAATTTTAACTTTTTTCACTTTATTTAACCTCGTCTTCAAAAACGCGCAATTAAACGCTTGTTTAAGTAATTAGTAATGTGAATTTAAAATTAGAGTCTCTGAGAAAATGGAAGCCTACGTATCGAGTAAAAATTTGAACAGACCCAGTTATCTTCATGATTGTATGGGAACAATATTTCATATAATGCATTGGAAATAAAACACTTTTCCACACAAAATAATTAGTCATAATTTACTATATAATTCTCCGTCCAAATTCTTTAAATATCATATCTTACTTCCTGTAGGAGACACCATTTAAGCAAACGAGAGGAAGAATATGGTGAAAATTGTGGTAATTGGTACTTACGCTGATACTAAGGTGATTGGCAGAGTTATTAATGAGCTTGGGAAACGTGGGTTTGATGTCTTTCCTCAAGGAGAAAAATTCAAAGAGTTGACCAAGATTATTAAGCTTTCAGAGGAACATGCTGTTTCTGACATTACAATGAAGAAGATTAGGAAAGTATTTTACAGATTTATGGATGAGATTCGTGAGAGCGCCTTTGTGTATGTGTTTAATGAGAAAGAAGGTAAGGAATACATTGGTCCTGGAACACTGATGCAAATAGGCTTCACTTTGGGATTAAAAAAGCCAATATTTTTTTATAGGGAACCTCACATCGAAGAAGTTCTCTCTCTTGCAGGTCCACTAGTACTTCAACTATTTGTTAAATGACAGGATCTAAAAAATCTAAATGACTAATTACTTTAACCTTAAATTGTAGACAATACTAAACGTGTGTTGGTTACATCCACTTCTACTATTGCACTATTTCCAAACTTCTTTAAAGATCCCAGAATATCTTTTACTACAACTTCATTTCCATCTGCTTTTGCATATACTGCTTCCTTGAACACAATTTTGTTTTCTTTAATAACATTAAATTCACACAATCCCAAAACTCCTAATCTTTTATTAGAGTTAATTACAATACTTATATATACATATTATTACGAAATTATAAAAAAGTAATACTGTGGAAAACGTGGAAAAAAATCAAGCCATTTACCCTCTTAAAGGGACGAGAGCATTAATGTTTGCCGCCCTCATGGCTGCTGTGGCATATATCTTATCGTATCCTCCCTTTGCGATTCCACTTTCAATAGGAACTTTTGAGTCAGCAATTCACTTCTCACAACTGCCAATATTTCTTTCAGGCATACTTGCAGGACCCATGTTAGGTTCAATGACAGGAGCAATAGGAGGAATCTATATGGCAGCTACGAAAATCCCCTTCATAATTGTAGGCCTTGCCATACTTGGTTATGCTTCAGGAAAACTGGCAAAGAGAACAAGGCCACTTTTCGCAGGTATATTGGCCTGGTGTATACAAGCGCCTTACGTCTTTGTCACAGATTACATTTGGTTCGTGTCTTTCCTTCAGATACCACACAATGTTGCTATTGGCATTGTTGGAACAATCCTCATAAAATTGACTATTGAAGCATTAGTATCTTCATTTCTCATCCAAGCAATTGTTGTATACCTTGAACGCACAAAAATAATTATCTTCAAAAAATAGCTAATGTTAAACTAAAGAAGTTTTTGCTACAAAAAATTGAATACATGAATCTTAACATAGTAACAACTAGAACAATGTAACAGGATTGTAAATCTATTGCATTGTTAACATTCAATTTATACATGGGATGACCATGAGTGAAAACGAAGTAATACGAATAAGTGTATCTTTACCTCGAAAGTTGCTTGACGAATTTGACGAGACTAGTAAAGAAGTTGGGTACAATGATCGATCGAAGGCCATTAGAGCTGCAATGCACTCATTTATAACTGAGTCCAAGTGGATGCATGAAAAGAAGGGGTCAGTTGCAGGTGTCCTAGCCATGGTCTATGATCACCACACCAAAGGCTTAGATGATATGCTAACAGACATTCAACATCATCATGAGGACATAGTTAGGTCTATGATGCACATACATCTCGATAAAACAAATTGTTTACAGATAATTGCGGTCAAAGGTGATTCTGAGGAAATCAAAGACCTTAGCAAAGAACTAACCGTTAGAGGTATTAAACAGCAGAAACAAATAATCATGACTACAAGCTAAAAGCATGTTTTGTCATTCCTTTTGTAACAATAAATCCATAGTTTGGTTTACACTACTTTTATTTGATTCTTATCACATCAACCTTACAGCAATCTTTACAATTTACAAGCACTACAACTACTTGGATTCGCAACGAGAGGGTGATCATCGATCCATTCTAAAACTTCATAACTGCAGGCCTTAACACTCTCTTTACATCTGTTACATATATTACAGTAAATCGTTATTTCTGTAACCAATTCAATAACAACTTCAAAAACAGTTGTAAATCCAAGAAACACTAATTAAAGATACTGTGTAATTTTTGGCTCAAGTAGAGCCTTTGGCATTGCTCCTATTAGCCTATCCACAAGTTTTCCGTTTTTAAAAATTAATAGTGTTGGAATGCTCATTATCTCGTATTTAATAGCTATTGTACGGTTTTCATCTACATTCAACTTGCCGAATAACATCTTTCCTGCATAGGCGCTTGCTAACTCTTCTATAATAGGAGCAATTATGTTGCATGGACCACACCAAGGAGCCCAACAGTCAACCACTACTAGAGGAGAATTCTGAAGAACCTCATTAAATGATGAGTCTGTTAACTCAACAGGTTTTCCTGAAGATTCACTTTTCATCTTCCTTTCCTTCGCTTTTTTCATCAGTTCTTGAAGTTTATTACGTCGTATTTTCTTTAGCTCTTCATCCTTACTCATAAAGGTCACGTTTTAATGGATTTTTTTGAAGCTCTCTTCTTTTTTATGAGAAAAGTCTTTATTCCACTGAGCATCGCATCCACACTAGCTTTTACAATGTCTTCTCCAGCCTTCCTTGCTGAAGCAACATTTCCCATGTTGTCTTCTACTTTGATCTCTACTTCTGCTACAGCATTTGATCCGCCTGTTAAAGCTTCTAGCCTATACTCTTTGAGTTTCACATTTATCACATTGCTTGTGATCTTCTGTATAGCCCGC
>JAUVYS010000125.1 GCA_030602965.1 Candidatus Bathyarchaeota archaeon
TTCAATTGTTTCACCAATTTTTTCGAATTATATGAATAAAAGTAGTATTTTAAGAAAAGTGGAGGAACGTATCAAAGATTATCAACAAGATGACGAAACCTATTCAAAACTTCAAGACTGGTTCAAAAGTGTTGTTAAACCGGTTCTGTCAAGTCTTCGTCTGTTTTTTTGTCTGTAAAAAATCGTCTGGTGCTTTTTATTCTCTTTTTTCTGCAAACGATTACAAAGGGAGTTGATTTATGGTGAATGATATTCTTTTTATCTTAATGGGGTTTATGTTATTCTCGTCATTATTCAGATTGTGGATTAAACAAGAATGGGGGATACGATTGTCAAACCTTGAGAAATTGTACTATGTTATAGGAATAATTTCTGGAATACTCTATGCAATTTTTGATGTCATTATCCCACAAGTCAATATAGGTTTTCAGATAACTATTCCTTCCTTCATAAGTTGGTTTCTCCTTATTGTTTTTGGAACTTCCCTCATGCTTATGGCAATTCGATATTTGGGTATAGACATCAAGCGGATTGGTGGTGTTCAAGCATACATATTTTTCCCTATCGGCACACCAGAAAAGAATAAGACCTTAAAGTACCACAAATCGAATTTCCCCCACAGACTAATAGTCAACTCTAAGACCAAACCTCCGACAGCATATTATTTATCTACTGACTCATATTGCTGGAAACTCATAAACAAGTATTCGAATCTATGGGTATCTGAAAGCGATCCCTCTCCATATGACGATAATTTCACAAAGAAGTGGATTGAACAAAACGGTTTTATACTTATTTCAAGGAACGCTGAAAAAAAAGACCTTTTAGAAGAAGAGGTGGCTTATGATCCTAAATACAAAGACGTGCAAGTAAAACTGTTCTACCCTTGGTGGTATAGGTTACCCGTTCTGATAAGTCTTTTAAAGAGAGGACCTTACCGTGAACCAAATAAAATGTTGATAATAAACTTCAAAAAAAAGAAGTGTTGTCCATTTCCATTTAAAGATAGATCACTAATCAGAAACAGAACAATTTCTGCCAATAACGTGGTCTTGAGAAGAAAACAGCATTTAACAGAGTGGATTGACGAGAACGAGCTTACTTTTATAGATAGTCTTTATTGGGAAAATGAATTGCTATAATACAAAAATCGTCTTATGATGGAAAATGTCTCTTAGATGTTATAATTCTAAATAATACTTTTTTTATATAGAAATTTATGTTTTTAATTTATCTTGATTCATCTGGTTCTCCAAATTTTAAAGATAAAGAAAATTATGTTTTAGCATCAGTAATTATTAATGAAAGTTATTGGGAATATATTGATAATAACATTCAGGAAATTAAACGGAAACGTTTTCCAAATTTACTTGACTCGGAAATAGAAATACATGTAAAATATATGACGAGTAAAAAGGGCATTTATGAAAAAATGACTTGGGAACAAATATACACAGTTCTTGAAGATATATTTAATTTTATCACCGACTACAATACAAACCTTACACTTATTGCTGTTTTAATTGACAAATCTATAATGGAAAAGGATCAAGATATTGAAACTTGGGCATATACATTGTTATATGAGAGAATAAATCGATACATTGAAAAGGAGAATAATAGACGAATTTTAGATTGGAATACCCAGTATGGAATTACAATAATTGATACTGCTGGATCGAAAAAAAGTGATCAAAAATTATTTACAAAATTATTTCCAATGCTAAAAAAAGGTACTTTCTTTTCAGATTTAGAATATTTGATTGAAGAACCATTGTTTACAGATTCAAAATGGCGTAATCTCTCACAAATAGCTGATTGTGTTGCCTACTGTATAAGGAAAAAATTTCGAACATCTAAAAACATCACATTTCATGACAAACATTGGGACAGATTTTTTAATAAAATCAAAAAGAAATTGGATAGAGGTCGAGATGGACAGTATATGGGCTGTGGATTGAAGATTTTTCCAGAAGATGAAAGAACCTGAAAAAATCAGATCTTAATTAATTGGATTAATGCGTTTTAAATTAATCTCGGTTCTGACGGTCTCTCTAAACTAAGATTGAGGTTTTAAAATGGTTCTTTTAAAAATAGCTAAAACAGAGAAGTTTAGAGTTATGCTTTGGCAAATGCTTAGTTCACATAAGACTGATCCAAGATCAAGAACTGGAATAAAAGAACTATATGATCTCTCTTTTGATGTTGAAGATTACTATAGTCAGGAAGGTTGTTGTTTAACTTGTCCTTCTGAAAGAAAAAAGAAACATCTTCAAAATGATGAAAAGTGCTTGTGTTATGAATGTAAGTGTCGAAAGTGTGATTGGTATGAGTACATGATCTATGGTTGGGATGAAAAGTATAACGGTTGGGCTAGTGGTGAAATAAAAAAATGTAAATATTTTGAATATGAACATTAGAAGAGATAAAATAACATGAATGAAGATGAAAAAAGTTAAGTGTAAATATATAAAAAAAATATTACAGCTTTTAATGAGGAGGGATTTTTAAAATGAGTGAAACAACTTTACTTCAGCAAATACTTGAGGAATTACAGAAAGTAAATACTAATTTAGACAGCATAGATGCTAATTTAGAGAGTATAGATATAGCCACATCAGCAATCATGGATAATTCAAAAAAGATGTTAAAGAAATGAGGACTCTGTTAATTCTTCGGCACGTCTGACAAGCTGTTAACCATCGGCACATTTTTATTTACTCACATAAATAATTAAAAAACGTGGGGAGGAACAACATGTCAAATGAATCTTTAATACAATTGAAAATACTCGAAGAAGTAATTAATAAAATTGAAAGTCATCTCAAATGGTTAAAAACAGTTGAGAACCCTAACAAAGATTTAATAGACGGAATTGCAGGAATCCAGAAGGCTTTAGAAGAACATATTGAAAGTTATCGTAGAATGATCAAAGGAAATTAGCTTCAATTATGTGAAGCATTTTGTATTAGTGTTTTCCATTTGTTTTTTCCTTTAATTTCTATTCCACATGCTTCTGATGGTGTTTTTCCGTTTAATCCTTCATGTTCTCGTATGTAGTTGTGGTAGATTTGTAATCCTTTCAGTATTGGTGTATCTTTTTTCTTTAATCCTCTCATTACTTTTTCTCTATCTCTGATTGAGCCTTGCATCCGTTCTACTCTGTTATTGTTTGATTTATCTATGAATCTTGGTTTTGCGATGTGTTTTGTTCTTGGATTTTTACAAGTGGCAAATCTAATTTCACTCTTGATTTTTTTAAGCGCTCACGATTTTTATTCAGTTAATAAAACTCTACTTTTATTATTGTAAGAGTTTTTGACTAGTTAACTCCTATGAAATAACCGATTTCCCTTATACTAACTTAATTAATTATAAGGATAAGCGTTCGTCGTTCTTTTTGTTATTTTCAGCTTTTCCCTTCATTTGCTTTTAGTAATATTGCTACAGGTCTTTTCCTATGTATCTTAAGTTTTGCTAAATCTCCACCTAATTTCATACTTGATAAAACGATTGATGTCCAAGCTAATGAACCAAATATTGGTACTGTTATACCTAATGTTCCAGCAATAACAGCACCTGCTGATAGTCCAGTATTAAAAATGAGTTTCTTTAACTCATACTTGTGTTTTCTTACCGCAATTTTCCAATTTTCTCTAACTTCTTCTATAACATCATTAAGATCTTCAAATTCTGCACCTCCAAGTGTTTTTATATTATTGCAAAATGTATTTCTGATCTCATTCAATTCACCTTTTTCTCTTAGACGAATAACATCTTTTATTGGTACATTTCCAAGCCATCTAAAATCGTTGTGCATTAGAACATTTGAAACTAAAGCATGTGTGCTTACCATCCTTTGAGGAGTTCCAATGTCACCAGGTTTACTTCCTAATTTTTCCGCATATGCATTACTATCATGTTTAAAAACCCATGATAACCATTTCCAATGAAGTTTACTATCAGTAATGGGTTCTGCTTTCATAACATCAGTACGACAATTAAAAAGTTGATTATGAACAGTAAATAGTGCTCCTTGTGTCATTGCTTTGAATGTATTATTAATGAGTTTAGGATCTTTAATCCCTGAATAAAGACCAGCCGAAGAAAGATCAAATTCGGTTTTACAGAATTTTTTAAAATATTGCTTGGAATTCAATTTTTGATCAGGATCTGATAAAAGATCTCTTCTCTTCAAACAAGAAACTAAAGCTTCTAGATTAGGTTGTTTTAAAATAAAATCATCAATATCTTCAATACTAAAGAATGAAATTCGAAATTCTGGCTCATAAACTCGTATTAGATAAATACCAGGGTTCTCTGAGTAATTTTGATTGATATTTTCTCCTGATTCATCCGTAATCTTAGCATAATAATAAATCTCCGTTCCATTTTCCAACGGATCTATTTGATAGCTCCATG
>JAUVYS010000049.1 GCA_030602965.1 Candidatus Bathyarchaeota archaeon
CCTACTATCAACTCGAAGAACATCTCATTCATGTCTCTGAACTGAGGATAGTTTGGGATGTCGATCCCCATTCTGAGCTTATCGAGGAAACAATCCACGAGCTTCTTTTCGAAATAGTCAACTGAATCGTTAGCAGCCTCACTTTGTTTTGAAGTGATGTGAAAGGCGCCCTCTGAGAACTTGTCTAGGTCTACTTTGAATGGCATGCTGCCTGAATCGTACGTTTCCAATGCAGATTCACCCGAAAAGTGTGATAAAAGCCTATGAATAATTTGAATCTCAATATATAACTATAGTTTGTATGCAGCTTATTCAACGCGTGTGATTGTTATTCTCGCCAGTTCTCAATCTTTTCGCAGTCGTAGCACCTCTTGTTATGGACGCTCATGACGCCTCCACAGTTTGGACATCTGTATTTCTCTCTTTGACCATTTAGAAATTCATCAACGCCCTCTGATTTGATCTCGTTAAGATTATCAATCATACTCATGCCGTATCTTGTTCTGTAACTTCGATCTAACTTCAGTAGACTTTCACATGGGAACTCTGCACATTCAAAGCAGAACTGTACATCTTTGTGGTATGGACATTTTTTCTTGATAAACGCACACATCTTATTGCGAGGTCTACATCCGACGCAATGAACTATCTTTCCCCTCTCTTTCGGGATGTTTCTCGAGTATGCTAAGTATGAACTGCAAATGTTGCAGTCCATGCCACACATAGCCACAAGCTCAGGCTTTAACTCAACCATGGCAATTCACCCTTAAAGATCAAAGTAGTCATAACTTATTGTTATGATTTTAAAGTTTACATGAGGTCTAAAAAATAGAAACTGCAAAAGCAATAATTACACAGTAAATTAATGTGACTATAGCTCCCCCAACGTGTCCCCTGTAATGGTGGGAGAAGTCTTTATAATCTTCTGCTTCGGTTCCAGGGACAATCACGAATTGAGGAGTGATCTTACTGACGATGAGCCAGTCAAGAATCACCAAGTCACCCAGAGTCCCTAAAGTAACCAATACAAAGAGATGAATGAAAGCTGAAACAAATGAGATCTCTCCACCTAGTTGCGTCTCAAGCATTAAAGCTGACAGAATTGGACCGCCAAGTATAATGATGAAAAACGGTATTGAGAGGACGAGGGCTAATCGTCTCTCACGTTCTGTCTTAGGTGCAACCTTCTGTTTGATCGCTTTGGAGTAATCCTGTAAACCCCAAACACGAGGATTAAATGAGATCATGATGAGGAACAGATAGTCAGTAAAAAGAAGAGCAAACAACAATCCATGGATGAGAGTGAACGAGAGAATCATACATTAATCCTCTTTTTAAAACAGTCAAGTCTTTTTTTAACTCTGTTTCTTCATGTTGTAGGCCAGTTTAATCCAACCAATTAATTCCTTGTCGATCTCCTTGTCGCTTTTAACGTCGATGCTATGGAGAAAGCGGTGCTTAGACATTTGAGATGATTTATCAATACGATCATTTACCACTTCATAGTCCAAAGTGAAATGTATCTTGATCCCATCTCTCAACGCGTACACAGCGGCAAATGTGTAAGCACAAGTCACGAGATGGATGCAACATGGCAGGGACTCAACGTAGAACGATCCAATTTGGTTCTCAACCTTCGATGATAAATCATTGTAGAGTGTCTCCGCGAGATCCTTCTTCTCAAAATGTTTTTCCAAGGGATACTTGGTGCATGAATGAATCTGGTTTTTCCTTCGAAACATTCTCTCACACTTGGGGCACGTCCAAAGTTTTAACGGTTTCTTAGACTCCTTTTTGCTCAATTCATCACCTTGCGTACAAGCAGGATTATTCCATAATCCACTTTATCTCTTTAACAATTTTAATTAGGTGGATTAAAAAGAAAAATAGGAGTGTGCAGATGATATCTCCATTAGAGGTAGTGTCCATGTCAGAGGATAGAAGCAGACAGTTTCGAATGGCTGGAATCAAATCACTCATACTCTTTTATATACTACTATCAGTGCAAATTGTAGTCTTCTTTTTCTCTGCCGGTCATATTCCAGGGATTCGGTCTTGGATCTATTTTTTCACCGCCTTCATACACTCCACTGCAAGCACCGTTGTTCAGTGGAAGCTTAATCCTGAACTTCTCATAGAGCGACTTAAACCTAAAAGGAAAGGTTCAAAATTATGGGATGAAGTATTGATGAGAATCTGCAATCTCACGATACTCCTTGTAGTACCAATCGTAGCAGGATTAGACATTGGCAATTACTACTGGTCGAATCTCGATATTGTTTTAATCCCCTTGGGTTTATTTCTTGTTTTAATCTCTTCAATTTTACTAAACTGGGCAATGGTAGTGAATCCGCATTTTGAGCCAACCGTTAGAATCCAAAAAGACCGAGCTCATAGAGTAATAACGAGTGGTCCTTACAAGATTGTTAGGCACCCTGGCTATTTAGCGGGGATTTTATACGCTTTGGCGATTCCTTTCCTGATTGGGTCAACCTTCACTTTTCTTCCCGTTGGTATTTATTGTCTTTTAATGATGACCCGCACACATTTAGAAGATGAAACACTTCAAAAAGAATTAACTGGATACCTAGAATATACTCAAAAAACCAGATACCGACTGTTCCCAGGGATATGGTAGAGAAAAAAAGAGGGCTAGTATAAATGTGCCCTTGAGGCTGGTTTCCCCCTGACTACCAAGCTCCATTGGAATCGATTGATCAAAATAATGAAACTACACAAATCAGATTTTAATTCATTTTGGCTTTATTTACTCTGTCTAAAGTTTGATAAAGCTACATTGAATTGAGAACATTAAATGGTGAAGTGGTTAAAAATGAATAAGAAATTAGGTCTTTTGACTTTACTAGTACTGACAATTGGCACGGTTCATGGATTGAGAAACAACGATAGTTCAACTTACACTTGCAATTGGAATGATGACGTATTTGACCTAACAGTGACAGTAACAAGCGTTGATGGGTCAACAATAAATTATGGGATATTTGGAGACATTCCACCGTTCTTTTGGAACGAAGAACTTAACTTAGAATCAACTGCTTGGTTTGAAAGATGGGGACATTATGTACCATTCATTAGACCAAACTTGAATGTTGGTGATTCAATAGTTAACCTTGAAGGTTCCCCGACGGTAACAGAAATAATTTACCAGAAATGGTGCGATGTAGATAGAGAAACATGTTATGTGTTTCTTAGTGGAGATTCAATGACAATACCTTTACACTTGTACTATGATAGAGAAACAGGCGTTTTGGTTAATGCTACATATTCTGGAGCAGGCTTTGGTTGGGTTAAGGTTTGGATAACCGAAACGACATTATGGAGCAAACCTGAAGATATATCTTGGTTCAATTCTTTTGTGCTTGCAATGTTGCTCGTTGGTATTATGTTTGGTCTGTACCTTGCTTTTAAGAGGAAGAAAAAATAAGGAATTTTTGAACTAAAAGGTGAATTATTTAAAATGGAAAGGTAGCAAATCGGAATGAAAAAAATTTAATCTTAATCCGCATTTTCCACCCATTCATAAAATTAAAGTGAGGTTTTTTTCAATATTTATCTTTGAGTACACTAAACCAAAAAAAAGAAGGATTGGATGCCACATAGAGACGTATGGTATCCCTCTGACTACTAAGCAGTTTTATTTTGATAGGATAGTATAGCTCTGTGAGAAGATGAGGGATGGAAAAAAAGTTCCTGATGATTATAGCTGTTGTTTTTATAGCGTTTTTACTAGTTTTTAGTGGTTTATCAGATCAAAACGGTTCAGATCAAGATCAAACCGACAATGAAGAAGAGACAAACGGTGGAGATCTATTGTTTAATTATGCACCTGTTGATCTGGATAAAGTTCTTTTCATTGAGCCAATGGGAAGCATGAAGGGCAATCATGTTACGCCGATTGATCATCAGTACTACATAGCTTCAAGCCCTTTGCAACAATCCGAGCCGGAGATTGTTGTAGATGTGTACTCGCCAGCTGATGGAACTGTCACCCACATTCAGCACATGAGTTCACTTCCAGGAGATGACACCACGCACATAGATGAGTATAGACTTGTGATTCGGCATACCAGTATGGTCTCTAGTATTTTTATTCATGTTGATAATCTTTCAGAAAAGATTGCTGAAGTCGCTCCTCCACCCGGAGAATATGCTCAAGTAGAGGTATCTGTGACTGCAGGAGAAATTATTGGGAATTATACTGGAAGTATCGACTACAACATTGTTGATGACGACGTAGTGCTCACAGGCTTCGTCGTACCAGAAAGCTATACAGCTGAACCATGGAAGATACATACCTCGGATCCCTTCGACTACTTCAATGAGTCGATTCGAAACCAGCTCATTGCGTTATGTCTTCGATCAGAAAAGCCTGAGGGTGGCAAGATCGATCATGACATTGACGGAAAGTTGGTGGGCAACTGGTTTAAAGAAGGCACAAACGGGTATGCTGGACTTAGAGACAACTATTGGGTGGGTCATCTGTCAATAGCATATGACAGCATAGATCCTGACCATGTTATTGTTTCATTTGGTTCGTATGATGGTCAAGCAAGGCAGTTCGGGGTCAAAGATAATACACCGGATCCTACTGACATCGGTGTTGAAACAGGCTTAATCAAGTATGAGCTTGTTGGCTACGATTTTTATAACGGTGAAGAGTTCTGGGATCGGGTGAGTTTAGTTAAAGGTCTCGAAGTCAGAAATGGCAATCGTGTACAAGGAGTTGTCCTGTTTCAACTAATTGAAGACAGAAAACTCAAAGTGGAAATCTTTCCTGACAAGACTGCTGACGAAGTGAGCGGTTTTACCGAAAACGCATCGATTTACGTTAGATAATATTGAAGCAAAACTTCGCAATAAAAAAAGAACATAATAAAAACAGGGATTCAAAATCTTGCAGTTGAATTCATATCCCAACCACCATAAAAAAACATTCAATTTTTAGAAAAAAGGGGAATCGACGGGACTGTATATATTATCTCCAGGAGATAATTTGTAAAAGCTTAGACGTTTGATCGATTATTGTATGTAACGTGAATTGGCTTGTTTGGAAAAAAATCAAAAACGATTGGCAGATCGGAAGAAGAAACAAGACAATATCATAAACAGTATTTGGAAGCTGTAAATAATCCACATAGAAGAAAGATACTTGAAGAACTTACAAATGGCCCTGAAAAATTTAGAGAACTTCAGAAAAAGACAGGGTTAAACGCTCAAACTCTGAAATGGCATTTGAATATACTTGAACACAGCTTTTGCATAGAAAAATATTCCATCAAAGGTAAACTTCTCTACAAACTCACACAAGAAGGAAAGGTCATAGAATATCTATAATACACTTTCAAAGAAAAATTAAGGGAAGTCGTTATCACATAGAAAAACATGGTATCTTCTCGACTACCAGATAATAATTTCCAGTTTTACTGAAAAAAAGATGTTTACCTGAGACCTCTCTATGTGAGATTGAGTTAAACCCTAACTCACCTTGCACGAGTTTAAGATTTTTTTAGTGCGATTTGTGTCCAAATCGGTAAGTTCTGTATTTTTGTTCGTTTCACTGAATATGCGTTTTCAAAACTCGAGTTCAGAGCCATCTCTCACCATATTCTTGGTTAACTACACAAATGTTTATCAAGCGATCGATTAACATATATTTTTTCATCTCACGCAGCGCGTAAGTGAATCATGAGTTTTTTTACAAATAAAAAATAATACTGTCACACATATGCGATTTTTATCCTTTCACCTCCTTTTTTCTACGTCTTCAATGTAGTCTTTGAAGCTAAAGGCTGGCTTTTCTACATATTGTACTCTAGCTCCCTCGGAAAATCTTTTCACGATCAACGTCTCGATTAGTAAAGCAGCTTCACCAAAGATGTCTTCGAGACACTTGGAGAAGGTTTCCAGATCCATGTGTATTACGTCTTCTTCAATATTGGACTTCATCTTCACATATGAGAAGAAGCTTTCTTTAGCTGACTCTCCTAGAACTTCCTCTAAACCCTCATCCATGGATTCCAGGAGCATAGTTTTCAAAATCGTCTTTCTCCTCATTTAATGTGTAAATCTGCAAAGTTTGAGCAGGTAAGCATTCTATTTCTCTTTCTTTGCAATCTCATCTGTCCTCGTTTTGATGTATTCCTCGACCTTTTTCTCTGAGTATTTCGCTTCTTCCTCCCTCTTCATCAGCTGCTCTTTCACGGTCTTCAAAAGTTGCTCTGGAGCTACGGGCTTGATCAGGTACTTATCAGCACCCAAGTTCAAGGCCTCAACTGCGTTATCCATGTCAGGATAACCAGTTAAGATGATCTTCCTAATGGCCGGAGTAGTGCTGGGCAGTTTCGGGATGAGCTTTGTGCCATTCATGTCGGGAAGTTTAATATCAATGATGGCTAAGTAGTGAAAGATTTTTTTGGTTTGCTTTACTGCTTCTCCAACGGTGGTGGCTTTGTCCACTTTGTAGCCTGCATTCTCAAGCAGGTCAGCCAACTGTGCCAGGAGGTCTTCATCATCTTCAACAATGAGAATTCTCTCAGTCTTGTCACTCATCTTTTCTCACCTCCCTTCTCCCTAGATTTAGGAAGCCTAACGGTGAAGGTGGTTCCTTTCCCCACTTGACTTTCAACACTGATCGTGCCCTCATACCTCTCTACAACCTTCTTAACGATAGGTAAGCCAAGGCCCAGTCCCTTAGACTTAGTAGTGAAAAAGGGATCAAAAATCTTAGAAAAATCTTTTTTAGCAATACCAGTCCCAGTGTCTTTGAAGGATATTTCAATATGTTTCCCTACACTCCTAGTCTTCAGGGTCAGAGTTCCACCTTTAGGCATGGCTTGAACCGCGTTCAAGACGATATTCACGAACACTCGTTTCATCAAGTTTGGATCCACATACACATCTAGCTGTTCACCAATCTTGTTAACAGCCTTGACGTTTCCAGGAATCTGAAGCATCTCCAAGGCTTCATTCATCAGACTGCTCAAATTAACCCTCACCGCAATTAAACTTCTATCTTGAGAAAAGTCTAACAGATTATTTACCGCTTGATCAGCATATTGTATACTACTTCTTATCGATTTAAGTTGAGACGTGTCTTTTTGAAGCTTCTTTCTCAGGTTGTACTCTGCAAAACGAATCGCCTGCAAAGGATTACGCAAATCATGACCCACCATAGTAGCCGTCTCACCAATAGCCGCAAAACGCTCAGCCTCCCGAAGTAACTTCTCCGTTTGCTTGCGTTTGGTTATTTCTTTATTCAACTCGTCACGTGATGCGGTGGTAATTTTTAGGCTCGCTGTCATTTGGTCGAATGCCCGAGAGAGCTGTCCTATTTCATCTTTTACAGGGCTTCCTACTTTGTGATTTAAGTTACCCCTTGTTATCTTTTCAACTCCCTCATGAAGTTTTGTTAATGGCTGTGCAATACTTTTGATTATTAATATCGAATTTGCTCCCATAACTGCTGTTAAGACGATGATAGAGACTGTAATAATTAAATTTGACGTTTGTATTACAGTTAGTTCTCTTTCTTGAGCTGCCTTGCATAATAGAGAGGCACCAGAAACCATATCTTGTAACTTCACCGAAAGCTGGGTTTGTAAAATCCCCTGTAAAGCGGTCTCTCCTTCACTTAACTCCTGCCCTTCATAGCTTGTAACCAGTTGGGAAAAGATGTCTTCGATATCTTGGTTGTTCTGAGCTATATTGTCTAGAACAGATTGATCCTCAAGGTCTTTGATTTCTAAGTCGGTTACATATTTTGATAGAGAATCGTGTTTAAGATACCACTGTGATTGTGCCCTTTTTTCTTGATGTAACAAATAGTCACCAGTTATAATGTTCAGCTCAAACGTACTTTGGACTATTTCATCAGCTGCCATGTATTGTTGCATTGCTTCATTTATTTGTTGAAAACTGAAAAAAAGAGTCAAAGCAATTACAAGAAGTCCACATACTAAAAAGATTGCGTTGATTTCTAGTCTAGTTTTAATTTTCAATATATAGCGCCTACTGAATTATTGTAACAGCCTCTGGTTTGACTGCTTCTAAAGTATCCACATAAATATAATCTAAATAATTTGGGATTTTTACTGCATCTGTTAGATTATTCTCAATAGCCCATCTTGCTTGGGCTTCAAACTTTATTAACATAGATTGTGGAAGGATAACGCTAAACTCCTGTTGTGGCCAACTATAATCTATGTAATCCGATTCATAATCAAATCTATTCTTTACGAACTCTTTGGA